>NZ_JBEXZD010000074.1:0-41657 GCF_040628575.1 Streptomyces sp. NPDC006393 | reverse complement strand
GCCGCGGCCTGGGGGATCTTCGCGGTGGTCGACCATGCGTACGGCCGCCGCGCCGGCGTCCTCGCGGTGCTGCTGTGGGCGGTGCTGCCGGTCGGGATCGTGCAGTCGATGGCGTACAGCGAGTCGCTGTTCACGGCGCTCGCCGCCTGGTCGCTGTACTGCGTGCTGACCGGGCGCTGGGTGACCGCGGGTGGCCTGGCGCTTCTGGCGGGGCTGACCCGGCCGGTCGGTCTCGCCGTCGTGGCCGCGGTGTGGGCGGCGGCGGTCACCACGTTCGTGCGCGACCGCACCACGTTCGTGCACAGTCGGAGCACGTTCGTCCGCGGCCGGAGCGCGACGGCGGCGAACGGCGCCCGGCGGACGGCACACGCCTCCACCGTCCCCGTCCCCGCTCCCTCCCGTCTCCTCCTCGGCATGCTGCTCGCGCCGCTCGGCGCCGCCGGCTACGTCCTGTGGGTGGGCCACCGCACCGGCGGGGGCATGCTCGGTTATCTCGATGTGCAGGCCGGCTGGCGCAACGGCTTCGACGGCGGATACGCCTTCGCCCGCTTCGTCGCCGACAAGTTCACCTCCTTTCCCTCGGCCCTGGCGGGGCTGGGGCTGATCGCCGGGGTGGCCGCGGTGATCTGGCTGTACGTCATCGGCGTACGGCAGGGACAGCCGCTGCCGCTCCTGGTGTACTCGGGTGTCGTCACCGCGCTCGCGCTGTGCGCGTCCAGCTACTTCGGTTCCAAGCCACGCCTGCTGCTGCCCGCCTTCCCGCTGCTGCTGCCCCTGGCACTCGCGCTCGCCCGGGCACGCGCCTCCCGGTCGGCGCTGGTGGTCGGCGCGGTCGCGGTGGCCTCGGCGCTCTACGGAGCGTTCTGGCTGAACGGCTCCGGCCCCCCGTGACCGCCGCCGATCACCCGCCGATCGCCCACCGATCGCCCGCTCGTCCGATGAGCGGACGGGTAATTACATCCGAGCTTCCGGTTAACGAATTCATAAGCGCGATATAAGCAACTTCCGGAATGATCAAAGGTAATGTGCTCCGGAAGGGGGGCCCGGATTGCGTAATCCGTGGAAATAAAGGCCCGTTGAGAGCAATCCCACATCACATCGTCATCACAAACCCCGTGATTCGTCGGGGAACTGAGCTGACCCGCTGTAACGTCGATTAGGTGCGTACCGAAGGAACCGTCACCCGCCTGGACCGGGTGTTCGCCAGGCTGGACCGTGAGCCGCAACGGCCGGCGCACATCGACATGCCGAGAATGAGCCGGCACCGGGTCGTGCTCTTCTCCGCGACCCTGGCCTTCTACCTGGCGATCGTCTGGGCCGTGGTGACCACTTCCTGGCTGGTCCGCCTGGACTGGCAGGTCATGTTCTTCCGGCCGTACCAGCAGTGGCCGCAGATCCACGCGTTCCTCGACTACTACGTGGTGCTGGGCCAGCGCGGCCCCACCGCCGTGATGGTCGCCGCCTGGCTGGGCTGGCGCTCCTGGCGGCAGCACACCGTGCGCCCGCTGCTCACCCTCGCCGCCTCGCTGCTGCTGCTCAACCTCACGGTCGGCGCCGCGAAGCTCGGCATGGGACGCCTCGGACCGCACTACGCCACCGTCATCGGCTCCAACGAGATGGGCCTGGGCGGCGATATATTCCCCAGCGGCCACACCGCCAACGCCGTGGTGACCTGGGGCATCCTGGCTTATCTGGCCTCCACCCCGAGAGCGCGCCGCTGGCTGTCCGCCCTGTCCGCGGTGACCGCGCTCGGTGTCGGCCTCACCACCGTCTACCTGGGCACGCACTGGCTCAGCGACGTGCTCCTCGGCTGGGCCGCCGGTCTGCTGATCATGCTCGCGCTGCCGTGGTTCGAGCCGCTGATCGCCAGGGTCGAGAACGGCCTGTTCGACCTGCGCGACCGCTGGCGCGCCCGCCGTGGCCGCCGCGCCCCGGTGCCCGTGCCGGCCCATCCCGTGGGTTCCCCGGTGCTGCTCAAGCCGCGTGCCACCGCCGCGGACGAGGGCGCCGCGGCCCGCGAGCCGGTCGGCTCGAGCCGCCCGCCCTCGCGGAACGCGGTCCATCTCGCCCCGGGCCGCCCGCACCTGACCCGCTCGGAGCGCACACCGGTCACCCCGGCCGGCAGCCGCCGCCCGCCGCACCTCGAGCGTGTCCCCCGCGGCACGACCTCGGCGGCCCGCCCCTGACGGCCGCGACGGCGCCCCGGCCGCCGCGTCAGCCCTTCCAGGCGCGGGCCACCCGGCCGTCCGCCACCTCGAAGTTCAGCCGCCCGAACCGGTACTCCATGGTGATGATCGCGCCCGGCGGCAGGGACCTGACCGTCGACCAGCCGCGTTCACGCGCGAGTTGCTCGGCCCGCCCGGCCTCGAGGCCGACGTATGTCTCCGGATTGTCCTGGGGCTCCGCGGGCGGAGTGGGAATCGGTGCCATACGGCCACGCTAGGCGCCCGCCCCCGGCCACGGAAGCCCAGGATGGCGGCAACAGCCACCTACGTCACTCCTGTCACATTTCTGTCACAGGATCACGACGGCCGGACGGAGGAACTCCGTCACCCTCAAGGGCGGTTCCGTTCCCCTTCCGCAGCCATTCGAACGCAATTCCCGCGGGCCCGGCAGACGTCCGGAAAACCCCGGCGGAAAGGGCGGCGACAACGCCCGCGGGACCGCCCCGGCACACCCCGGAAGGATCCCGCAAGGATCCCTGAAGGCCATTCCCGCCCCATTCGCGGCCGGTGCGCGAGGGCCACGGAGACACAGGCATTTCACAGCGAGGCCCCGCCCGGTCGACCGACCGGACGGGGCCGTCGCCTGGGACGGACCGCGGCTCACAGCGCGAGGCGCTGCCCGGGCACGATCAGGTCGGGGTCGTCCCCGACGACGGACGTGTTGAGGGCGTAGAGCCGCTGCCAGGTGGTGCCGTGCCGGGCGGCGATGCCGCTCAGGGTGTCGCCCGCGCGCACGGTGTACGCGCCGCGTGAGGCACCGCGGCCGGCGTGCCCCGCCTCGCGCTCAGGTGCCGCGTTCCGCGCGTCGTGCCGCGCGGACCGGTGCGCCGGGTCCTGCGCCGATCCGTGTGCCGACTCGTAGGACGAGCGGGACTTGTGGGACCTGTGAGACTCGTTGGACTTGGGGGGCTCGTAAGTCTTGTTCGCCGTGTGCGCCGACCCGCTCCCGGCCGGAGCCGCGTCCGGCGCGCTGCCGGACGCCCCGGCCCGGGCCGAACAGACCGGCCACGCGCCCCAGCCCTGGGCCTGCTGGACCCGGGTGGCCACGGCGATCTGCTGGGCCCGCGAGGCCCGGTCGGCGGTGGGCGCGTAGGCCGTGCCGCCGTAGGCGCGCCAGGTGCCGGCGGCGAACTGGAGCCCGCCGTAGTAGCCGTTGCCGGTGTTGATGTGCCAGTTGCCGCCGCTCTCGCACTGCGCGATGCGGTCCCACACCCCGCCGTCCGCCGCACGGGCCTCGCCGGTCGCGGCCAGCAGACCGAGCGGGGCGAGCAGGGCCGCCCCGGCGAGGGCCGCCGCCGCCGTCCGGGCCCTACGGGCGCCGTCGCGCTCGGTGCCGGCGGGTGAGACGTGGGAAGCGGCGTAGGTATCGGCACATTCGGACATGGACATCCCTCTCGACGGACCCGGGGTCCCCCAGGGCGGGGCGCGCCTCGCACGCATGGACGCGGTCGGCGCGCTCGCCCCGTCCGCCGGTCGGGGTCGTGCTGGATGCTGCTGGGGTGGTGCGGTCGGCGGACGTGCCCGGGTGGTGCTCTGTGCACACGGCCGAGGAATGTAGGGAGCATGACCAGCGCGGATCAACCAATCGCCTGTTCCGGCAGGCCAGTTGCCGGTTACCGCAGGTATCGACTTTTTTCGGCCACCCACTTCATTCGCCGATTTCCTGATTTGTCGACCAGGAGCTCGGTCCGCCTGTGACTCACTTCACCCCGTCAACACCCCTTGACTTTTGGCGAGTTGACGGTGAGTGGCCGATTCCGCACCGGTCGTGACCGTGTGCGCAGGATGGTTCGATTCCGTTCTTCGGAGGGCGTGACTCCCGCCACAGATCGTCCGTTGTCTTCTTCATGAGCCGGGGGCCCTCCCGGTTCCCGGGCCGGGAGCCACCCGGTCCCGTCACGTACCGCATCCCGAGGGAGCCACCCGTGCCGCGCATGCTCGACGTCAGCGACGCCGTACGCGCCGAGATCGGCGACGAAGAAGCCGACCGGCTGCTCGCCGGAGAGAACGCCCCGGGCAGTTACGACTGCACGTCCTGCCGCACCCCCGGCGACAGCGAACAGGAGCGCACCAGCACCGTCCTGTTCGTCGGGGACGAGACCGCCGTCCTCGCCTTCGCCCACGCCACCTGCCTGCCCTCGCAGGTCGTCCAGGTCACCGAGGAACAGCTGCGGGGCGCGGTGCGCTCCATCAACGCCGACACGGCTGCCTTCGGCGGGGTGCCCGCGCAGGGCGCGCCGCAGCAGTTCGAACCCCAGCAGGCGGGCATCCAGCAGGCGGGGATCCAGCAGACCGGGATCCAGGAGTCCGGAATCCAGCAGGGCGACCCCCACAAGGTGGTGCCGGAGCAGGCGGTGCTCGGCGTGACCAGCGGACTCGTCCTGATCGCCGGGGAGTTGCACCCCGCCCTGGTCGTCGAGCCCACCGCGCCCATCGTGCGCCCGGGGACGGCCGGTCCCGGCGACGACTTCCTGACGCTGCTCGTCGAGCAGGGCTACCGGCCCGTCGCCGACCTCGACTCCGTACCGGCGGTGCTGCACGGCTGGTCGGTGCTGCTGGCCATGGGCCAGCTGCACGCCGTCCTCCAGCCGGGGGGTGGCGCCGGCCGGCCGACGGCATGGTGGCAGGCGCACCAGCCGCTCCAGGTCAGCGACGGCTGGCGGGCCGCCGCCAACAAGCACCAGCAGGTGCTCCTGTTCGCGGCGCCGGTCGGCTCCATCGGACGCCAGCCGCGTGAGGACCTGCTGCGCGAGGCCCTGGACAAGGCCGCGACCGCGGGCCGGCTGGTGGCGGCCACGCTGCCGCTGGCCGGGACCTGAGCCGCATCCCTTCCGGTCCGGGGTCGTTTGCACATACGTGCACGCATATGACGTTCCCCGCCGCCAGTCCTACTCGACGATCCGGTCCGCGCGGCCGGTCCAGGACCCCCATGGCGGCCCATCGGCCACGCCGATCTACGACGCGCTCTACGCCGAGTACGTCAAGTCCTACCGAGCGCTGCCGGGTGACCGCAGCGGCGAGGAGGATCTGGGCTTCGTCGCGTTCGGGAACCTCCCGCACAGTACGGGCTCCCAGGCGTACATCGCCTACAGCGCCGGGGTCTACGGCACCCGGCACGGAACCGGGCAGCAGCAGGCGCAGTGGCAGCGCGTGGGCGCGATCGGGCGGCAGGAGAACGGGACGCACCATGTCCCGGCGGCACTGCCGCCCGCCCCGCGCCGCGGTCTGTGAGACCCCGGCGGGCCCCACGAGCCGGAAAGGGCGGTCCCCCTGACAGGGCCGCCCTTTCCGTCGTCCGAACCGCCGCCGAGTTTCCTCGGACCGGCGGCTACTTCTTCTTCGAGCCGCGCTTCTCGCGCACCCGCACCGAGATATGGATCGGCGTGCCCTCGAAGCCGAACTCCTCGCGCAGCCGGCGCTCGATGAACCGCCGGTAGCCCGCCTCGATGAACCCGGACGCGAACAGGACGAACCGCGGCGGCTTGGTGCCGGCCTGGGTGCCGAAGAGGATGCGCGGCTGCTTTCCGCCCCGGATCGGGTGCGGATGGGCGGCGACCAGTTCGCCCAGGAAGGCGTTGAGGCGGCCGGTCGGGACCCGGGTCTCCCAGCCGGCCAGGGCGGTCTCGATGGCCGGGACCAGCTTCTCCATGTGCCGTCCGGTGCGCGCCGAGACGTTCACGCGCGGGGCCCAGGCGATCTGCGCGAGATCGGTCTCGATCTCCCGCTCCAGGTAGTAGCGGCGCTCCTCGTCGAGCGTGTCCCACTTGTTGTAGGCGACGACGAGCGCACGGCCCGCCTCGACGGCCATGGTGATGATGCGCTGGTCCTGCACCGAGACGGACTCGGAGGCGTCGATCAGTACGACGGCGACCTCGGCCTTCTCCACGGCGGCGGCGGTGCGCAGCGAGGCGTAGTAGTCGGCGCCCTGCTGGAGGTGGACCCGCTTGCGGATACCGGCGGTGTCGACGAACTTCCAGGTCACGCCGCCCAGTTCGATCAGCTCGTCGACCGGGTCGCGGGTGGTGCCGGCCAGCTCGTTGACGACGACACGCTCCTCGCCGGCCACCTTGTTCAGCAGCGAGGACTTGCCGACGTTGGGGCGGCCGATGAGGGCCACCCGGCGCGGGCCGCCGATGCCGCTCCCGCCGAACGTCTCCCGCGGCGCCTCGGGCAGCACCTCCAGGACGCGGTCCAGCATGTCGCCGGTGCCGCGGCCGTGCAGCGCCGAGACCGGGTGCGGTTCGCCGAGGCCGAGCGACCACAGGTACGCGGCGTCGGCCTCGCCGCTCGGGCCGTCCACCTTGTTGGCGCACAGCACCACCGGCTTGCCGGCCTTGCGCAGCAGCCGTACGACGGCCTCGTCGGTGTCGGTGGCGCCGACCTTGGCGTCGACGACGAAGACGACCGCGTCGGCGGCCTCGATGGCGTACTCGGCCTGGGCGGCCACGGAGGCGTCGATGCCGAGGACGTCCTGCTCCCAGCCGCCGGTGTCGACGACCTTGAAGCGGCGGCCCGCCCACTCGGCCTCGTAGGTGACCCGGTCGCGGGTGACGCCCGGCTTGTCCTCGACGACCGCCTCACGGCGGCCGATGATGCGGTTCACCAGGGTCGACTTGCCGACATTGGGGCGGCCGACGACGGCGAGGACGGGCAGCGGGCCGTGCCCGGCCGCCTCGATGGCGCCCTCGACGTCCTCGACGTCGAAGCCCTCTTCCGCGGCGAGCTCCATGAACTCCGCGTACTCGGCGTCGCCGAGCGCCCCGTGGTCGTACTCGTGCTCGGCCGAGCCCTCGGGCTGGATGTCGTCGTTCATGAAGTCCGTACCTCGTCGTTCGTGGTGATCGGTGGAGCGCCACGGTCCGTGGTGATCCACTACTCGAGTGTCGCTCAGCGCCCGGTCAGGCGCCTGGCGTTTTCCAGATGGGCGGTGAGCTGCTTCTGGATGCGCTCGGTGGCCTCGTCCAGCGCCCGGCGCGTACGCCGTCCGCTCCCGTCGCCCGCCTCGAAGGGGTCGCCGAAGACGACGTCGATGCGGGAGCGCAGCGGGGGCAGTCCCTGTATCAACCGTCCGCGCCGCTCGGAACTTCCCAGCACGGCCACCGGGACGACCGGCGCCCCGCCGCGGACCGCGAAGTAGGCGAGCCCGGCGCGCAGGGAGGCGAAGTCTCCCTCGCCGCGGGTGCCCTCGGGGAAGATGCCGAGGACACCGCCCGCGTCCAGGACGCCGAGGGCGCGGGTGATCGCGGTGCGGTCGGCGGTGTGCCGGTCCACCTGGAGCTGGCCGATCCCGGTCAGGAACGGGCCGAGCGGGCCGACGAACGCCTCCTTCTTGATCAGGAAGTGGGTCGGCCGGGGCGCCACGCCCATGACCATCGGGCCGTCGATGTTGTGGGAGTGGTTCACGGCGAGGATCGCCGGGCCGGTCGCCGGCACCCTCCAGGCGCCGAGCACGCGCGGCCGCCACAGCCCGTGCATCAGGCCGACGCCGATGCGCCGCCCGACCTCGGCGCCCCGCTCGGACGGAAGGCTCACCTCGCGGCCCGCTTCTCCTCGACGAGGGTGACGACGCACTCGATGACCTGCGGCAGCGTCAGGTCGGTGGTGTCCACCTCGACCGCGTCGCCGGCCTTGGCCAGCGGGGAGGTCTTGCGGCTGGAGTCGGCCGCGTCCCGCTTGATCAGGGCCTCGCGGGTGGTGTGCAGGTCGGCGCCCTTGAGCTCGCCGCTGCGGCGGGCGGCGCGGGCCTCCGGGGAGGCCGTGAGGAAGATCTTCAGGTCGGCGTCCGGCAGCACGGTGGTGCCGATGTCACGGCCCTCGACGACGATCCCCGTCTCGGCCGAGACGGCCAGGGAGCGCTGCAACTCGGTGATCCGGGCCCGCACCTCCGGCACGGCGCTGACCGCGCTGACCTTGGAGGTGACCTCCTGGGTGCGGATCGGGCCGGCCACGTCCACACCGTCGACGGTGATCGTCGGGTGGGCCGGGTCGGTGCCGGAGACGATCTCGGCCTTGCCGGCCACGGCGGCGATCGCGGTGGGGTCGTCGGTGTCGATCCCGTTGGTCACCATCCACCAGGTGATCGCCCGGTACTGGGCGCCGGTGTCCAGGTAGCTCAGGCCGAGCTGCGCGGCGACGGCCTTCGACGTGCTCGACTTGCCCGTGCCGGAGGGGCCGTCGATGGCGACAATCACGGGCTGGGCGGTCCGGGCGGCGCCGTTTTCCACAGCGGGGCACCTTCCTGGGTGAAGGGTGGTGGGCGGGTGTACGGGACGCCGAATCCTCACAGCGCCCCGCACAAGGTTACTGGCTTCCCGGACCCCTCCATACGAGTGAGGCCCCGCCCCCGACAAGACGGCCGGGCACCCG
This sequence comes from Streptomyces sp. NPDC006393, assembly GCF_040628575.1. Classification (NCBI taxonomy): domain Bacteria; kingdom Bacillati; phylum Actinomycetota; class Actinomycetes; order Kitasatosporales; family Streptomycetaceae; genus Streptomyces; species Streptomyces sp. NPDC006393. Next base: position 33,066 of record NZ_JBEXZD010000074.1, on the reverse strand, counting down.
CCCCCGCCACGACAGCCGAGGGGCCCGCCCCCGGCACGACGGGCGAGAACCCGACCCCGACACCCGACCCCGGCGAGCCGGCCGGGCATCCGACCCCGGCACCCGGCTCCGGGTGTCCGGCCGCAGGCGCCTGGCCGCGGGTGTCCGCCCCTGACATCGGGCCCCTGACGTCCGGCCCCGACACCCAGCCCCGGCGAGACGGGCAAGTACCCGCCCCAGCACCCGGCCGCAGGCCTCCAACAGCGGGCGTCCTACTCCTGGCGTCCGACCCATCGCCCGATCCCGGCAAAACGGGCGGATGCCCGACCCCAGCACCCGGCCGCAGGCGCCGTACCCCTGGCGTCCGGCCCCGTCGCCCGGCCCCGGCAAACGGGCAAGTGCCCGACCCGGCCCGCGGCGCCGGCGTCCGGCTGCGGACGTCCGGCCCCGGCGTCCCAGCCGCAGGCGCCCGGCCCCCGGGGGCCGACCGCGGCATCCGGTCCCGGCGAGGGCCGGGCTCCCCCCGCCGCACACGCGACGGGGGTCAGCCGCTACTGGCGGATGGCCCAGCCTCGCTCGCGCAGGGCGGCGGTGAGGACCGGGGCCGCCTTCGGCTCGACCATCAGCTGCACCAGACCCGCCTGCTGCCCGGTCGCGTGCTCGATGCGCACGTCCTCGATGTTGACGCCGGCCATCCCCGCGTCCGCGAAGATGCGGGCCAGCTGGCCGGGCTGGTCGTCGATGAGGACGGCGACGACCTCGTACGTCCGCGGCGCGGACCCGTGCTTGCCGGGGACCCGGACCTGGCCCGCGTTGCCGCGCCGCAGCACGTCCTCGATGCCCACGCTGCCCTCGCGACGCTTGGACTCGTCGGAGGACTGAAGCGCGCGCAGGGCGCGCACCGCCTCGTCCAGGTCGGCGGCGACGTCGGAGAGGAGGTCGGCGACCGGCCCCGGGTTGGCGGACAGGATGTCGATCCACATCCGCGGATCGGAGGCGGCGATCCGCGTGACGTCCCGGATGCCCTGCCCGCACAGCCGTACGGCCGCCTCCTCGGCGTGCTCCAGGCGCGCGGCGACCATGCTGGAGACGAGATGGGGCATGTGGGAGACCAGGGCCACGGCACGGTCGTGGGCGTCGGCGTCCATGACGACCGGGACCGCACGGCAGTGCGAGACCAGCTCCAGGGCGAGGTTGAGCACCTCGGTGTCGGTGTCCCGGGTGGGGGTGAGCACCCAGGGGCGGCCCTCGAAGAGGTCGCCGGTCGCGGCCAGCGGCCCGGACTTCTCGCGGCCCGACATGGGGTGGGTGCCGATGTAGCGGTTCAGGTCCAGGCCGAGCGACTCCAGCTCGCGGCGCGGGCCGCCCTTGACGCTGGCCACGTCCACATAGCCGCGGGCCACCTCCCGGCGCATGGCGTCGGCGAGCACCCCGGCCACGTGCGCCGGCGGGGCGGCCACGATCGCGAGGTCGACGGGCCCGTCCGGGGCCTCGTCCGTGCCGGCGCCCAGTGCCGCGGCCGTACGGGCCTGCCCCGGGTCGTGGTCGGCCAGATGCACGGTCACGCCGCGCTGGGCCAGGGCCAGGGCGGCGGAGGTGCCGATGAGCCCGGTTCCGATGACGAGTGCGGTCCTCATTGGGCGATGTCCTTGCGCAGTGCGGCCGCCGCGCCGAGGTACACATGGGCGATCTCGGCGCGCGGCCGGTCGGACTCGATGTGCGCGAGGACGCGGACGACGCGGGGCATCGCGCCCTCGATGTCCAGTTCCTGCGCGCAGATCAGCGGTACGTCGACGATGCCGAGCCGGCGGGCGGCGGCCGCCGGGAAGTCGCTGTGCAGGTCGGGCGTGGCGGTGAACCAGATGCTGATCAGGTCGTCGGTGGTCAGGCCGTTCCGCTCCAGGACGGCGGTGAGCAGGGCCTCGACCTGCTCGCTCATGTGGCCGGCCTCGTCCCGTTCCAACTGGACGGCCCCCCGGACCGCTCGTACCGCCACGGCGCTGCTCCTCGCTGACGTGCTGATCTGTGTCGCTGCTGACGTGTGTGTCGCTCTCGGGCGTCCAGCCTAGTCAGAGCGCCTGCGCCGGGCGTGCGGCCGCTCGCTCACTGAGACGGGGAAGCAGTGCGCGGCAACGATCAGCGATGAGGAGTACGCACCGAAAACACCTTTTGCGGCATCCACTCCCGATTTGCTTCGTCTTGCCGCCCTTCGATGCGAAGATGCTCTTGCCTGCTCCGCCCTCGGAGCTCCCCCTTTCGCATCCCCTTCCTCGGCAACCCCCGGAGTGATCCCATGACCCACGGCTCGACGCGGCGCACGGTTCTCGCCACGGGTGCGGCGGCACTCGCGGTGACGGGGTGCGGCACCACGGCTGGCGGAACCGAGAACTCCACGGACATGTCCCCGTCGGCCGAGACCACTCCCCCCGCGCTGGCCGAGGAGTCCCCTTCCTCCCACCCGGAGGCCGACGCCTCCCTCAGCGCCTCCGAAGTGGCGCAGGACCTGACGAGCACCAGCGACATCCCGGAGGGCGGCGGCAAGGTCTTCGCGGAGCAGAAGGTGGTGGTCACCCAGCCGGTGAAGGGCCAGTTCAAGGCCTTCTCGGCGGTCTGCACCCACCAGGGCTGCACGGTCGCCAAGGTCGTGGAGGGCACCATCGACTGCCCCTGCCACGGCAGCCGTTTCCGCATCACCGACGGCTCGGTGGCGGGCGGCCCGGCGACCCGGCCGCTGGCCGCCCGGAAGATCGAGGTGCGGGGAAATTCGATCCGTCTGACGTGAGGTTCCGCGTACGCTCCCGGGCATGCAGCCCGAGGACCCCGGCCACCGCCTGGTACGCGATCACACGATCTTCGCCTGTGTGATGGGCTCGCGGGCCTTCGGGCTGGCGACGGACGGCAGCGACACGGACCGCCGGGGCGTCTTCGTCGCGCCCACCGAGCTCTTCTGGCGGTTCGACAAGCCGCCGACGCATGTGGACGGACCGCTGCCCGAGCAGTTCAGCTGGGAGCTGGAACGCTTCTGCGAACTGGCGCTGCGCGGGAACCCGAACATCCTGGAGTGCCTGCACTCCCCGCTCGTGGAGTACGCCGACGACACCGGCCGTGAACTCCTCGCCCTGCGCCGGGCGTTCCTCTCCCGCCAGGTCCATGCCACCTTCACCGGCTACGCCCTCGGCCAGCGCCGCAAGCTCGACGCCGACCTGCGCACCCACGGCGCCCCGCGCTGGAAGCACGCCATGCACCTGCTCCGCCTCCTGACGAGCGCCCGCGACCTGCTGCGCACCGGCGAGTTCCGGATCGACGTCGGCGAACAGCGGGAGCCCCTGCTCGCGGTGAAGAGGGGCGAGGTCTCCTGGGCCGAGGTCGAGGCGTGGATGGCTCGCCTGGGCGCGGAGGCGGACGAGGCCCTTGAGCACAGCCCGCTCCCGCCCGAGCCGGATCACGCACGCGTGAGCGACTTTCTGTTCCGGGTGCGCCGTACCTCAGCCCCGCAGGCGGACCCGGACCACGAAGTCGTGCAGGGCGTCGTGGCCGCTCGGCGCGTCGGGCAGGGCTGAGGCGGCCTGGGCGTCGTCGAGCACGGCGTGCAGCCGTTCCACATCGGCTTCCACGCGCGCCTGCGCGATGTCGGCGGTGCCGTGCTCCCGCTCCGCCTTCGCGGCTGTCAGCTCGGGCAGATAGCCGGGGGCCTCGACCTGCTCCAGCAGCGTGGGCAGATGGGCCAGCACCTCACCGCTGCGCATGAGGTGGATGCCGGTGAGCAGCACCCGGAAGGTGTAGAGCAGCGGTTTGAGTTCGCCGGTCTTCTCGAAGAGCCGCCACTGGGTCACCGCGAAGCCCCGGTAGTGGTGTGCGTGGTGGCTGGTGAGGACGCCGGGGGCGAGCGCGACCAGCTCCCGGTGCGCCTCCCCGGAGTGCACGACCAGCGGCGAGAGCAGCTGCTCCAGCACATAGCCGTTGCGGCGGAGCATCAGCCGGACGAACTTGCGCAGATCGTGGGTGACGAGGTCCAGCTCGACGCCGTGCCGCACCCAGGTCCGGGAGCGGGTCTCCTCCGGCTCGCGCAGCCCGACGAGGTCGGCCGCCGGGAGCAGATGGACACCCCGCAGGTCCACGTCCGAGTCCCGCGAGGGGAAGCCGTACAGATGAGCTCCGGAGACGGTCGCGAACAACAGGGGGTCGGGCTGTTCCGCCACCACGGGCTTCAGGTCGATGTCGAGGTCGTCGATCATGGGCCTAAGCGTCCCAGAGCGTCCCCAGCGCCAACAGGTCGTCCCGGTACTCGATCCGGTCGGCCCAGTCGGCCGGCCAGGCGTCCGCGCCGAGCCAGGCGCCCGCGAAGGCGCCGGTGAGGCAGGCGATGGAGTCGGAGTCGCCGGAGGAGCAGGCGGCCCGGCGCAGGGCGGTGACGGGCTCGTCGGGGAAGAGCAGGAAGCACAGCAGCCCGGTGGCGAGGGCCTCTTCGGCGATCCAGCCCTCCCCGGTGGCCAGGCACGGGTCGGTCTCCGGGGAGACGCTGCCCACGGCCTCCTGGAGCCGGCCGAGGATCTCCAGGCACTCGTCCCAGCCGCGCGCGATGAACTGCTCGGGGCCGGCGTCCTGGGAGCGGGTCCACAGGTCGCCGAGCCAGGCGTGGTCGTAGTGCGTGCGGTGGTCGTAGGCGTACGACCGCAGCCGCCCGACCAGCCCGGCGGGGTCGGCGCCCTGGGCGAGCAGGCGCACGGCATGGGCGGTGAGGTCGGAGGCGGCCAGGGCGGTCGGGTGGCCGTGGGTCAGCGCGGACTGCAACTGGGCGGCACCGGCCCGCTGGTCGTCACTCAGGCCCGGAGCGAGGCCGATGGGGGCGACCCGCATGTTGGCGCCGCAGCCCTTGGAGTCGATCAGGCTCGCTTCCTGCCAAGGCAGCCCCTCGGTCCTGAGCACGCTGCAGGCGGCCATGCAGGTACGGCCCGGGGCGCGGTTGTTGTCCGGCGACTCGTACCAGTCGATGAACTCCTCGCGCAGCGGCGTCTCCAGCGCCCCCGGGGCGAGGACGCCCCGGTCCATGGCGGTGCGGAGAGCGCGTCCGACGGCGAGGGTCATCTGGGTGTCGTCGGAGACGAAGGCGCCGCTCGACAGCTCCATCTCCCGCCAGGGGCCGCACTTGGACAGGATCGAGGGCACGTCGTTGAACTCGGTCGGGAAGCCGAGGGCGTCTCCGAGGGCGAGGCCGATGAGTGCTCCGGTCGCCGGCTGCTTGGGCATAAGCGCCATCCCCCTTTATCGTCATCATGACAATAAAGGGGGACGGTGATCGACGCAAGGCGCTTCTAGAGGTCGACCTCCTTCATCAGCATGCCGACCTCGGTGTTGGACAGGCGGCGGAGCCAGCCGGACTTCTGGTCGCCGAGGGTGATGGGGCCGAAGGCGGTGCGGACCAGCTTGTCGACCGGGAAGCCGGCCTCCGCGAGCATGCGGCGCACGATGTGCTTGCGGCCCTCGTGGAGGGTGACCTCGACCAGGTAGTTCTTGCCGGTCTGCTCGACGACCCGGAAGTGGTCCGCGCGGGCGTAGCCGTCCTCCAGCTGGATGCCGTCCTTCAGCCACTTGCCCAGGTCGCGCGGGATCGGGCCGACGATGGCGGCGAGGTAGGTCTTCCTCACGCCGTACTTGGGGTGGGTCAGGCGGTGCGCCAGCTCGCCGTGGTTGGTGAGCAGGATGACGCCCTCGGTCTCGGTGTCGAGCCGGCCGACGTGGAAGAGCCGGGTCTCGCGGTTGGTGACGTAGTCGCCGAGGCACTGCCGGCCCTCGGGGTCCTCCATCGTGGAGACGACGCCCGCGGGCTTGTTCAGCGAGAAGAACTGGTACGACTGCGTGGCGACCGTCAGTCCGTCGACCTTGACCTCGTCCTTCTCCGGGTCGACGCGGCGGCCCTGCTCCAGGACGATCTCGCCGTTGACCTCGACCCGCGCCTGCTCGATCAGCTCCTCGCAGGCACGCCGCGAGCCGTAGCCCGCGCGCGCGAGCACCTTCTGGAGCCGCTCGCCCTCCTGCTCGGCGCCCGGGAAGGTCTTGGGCAGCTTGATGTCCCTCTTGCCGGCGTACCGCTCGCGGTTGCGCTCCTCGGCGCGCGCCTCGTACTCGCGGGAGCGCGCGGGAGCCGTACGGCCGCGACCGCCCTGCTGGGGCTGCTTGGGGCCGCCCTTGGCTCCGCCGCGGGCCGCGCCGCCGCGACCCGACTTCGGGCCGTCCTTGGTGGCGCCGGGGCCGACGTCGTAGCGGCGCTCCTCGGGGCGGGGCTTGCGGGGGCGGCCCTGCCCCTGCTTCTGGTCCCTGTTGTTGCCGGCACCGCGGTGGTTACCGCGCCCGCCGCTCTTGCCGCTGCCGCTGCTTCGCATCAAAGTTCCGTCGTCGTCGTGTCAGTCGTCGTGTAGGTCGTGGTCGTGTCGGTCGTACGCGTCCCGGGACCGTCGTCCGGGTCCGGGGCGTCCGGGTCGAACGACGGCACGCCTTCCTGCGTCTCGGCCTCGATCGCGTCCGCCTCCGGGAGGAAGGGCGCGAGCTCCGGGAGCTCGTCCAGACCGCGCAGGCCCATCCGCTCCAGGAAGTAGTTCGTCGTCCTGTACAGGATCGCACCTGTTTCGGGTTCCGTGCCCGCCTCCTCGACCAGCCCGCGCTGCAACAGGGTGCGCATCACGCCGTCGCAGTTCACTCCGCGCACGGCGGAGACCCGGCTGCGGCTGACCGGCTGGCGGTAGGCGACCACCGCCAGGGTCTCCAGCGCGGCCTGGGTGAGCCGGGCGGTCTGACCGTCCAGGACCAGCCGCTCGACGGCGGGCGCGTACGCGGCCCGGGTGTAGAAGCGCCAGCCGCCCGCGACGAACCGCAGCTCGAAGCCGCGCCCCTGCACGGTGTACTCGTCGGCCAGCTCGCGCAGCGCGTCCGCGATCTGCCGCTTCGGCCGTTCGAGGATCTTGGCCAGATGGTCCTCGGTGGCGGGTTCGTCCACGACCATGAGGACGGCCTCCAGGGCGGGCCTGAGGTCCAGGTCGGCGACGGTGCCCGGCCCCGCCGGAACCTCGGTGGTGTCCTCGCTCACGGCTTCCTCTCCTCCTCGGTCTTCTCGGGCGGCCGGTCGAACTCGTCGGTGACCATCGGTGCCGCGTCCTCGTCCCCGCCGGTCCAGCGCACCATCAGCTCGCCGAGCGCGGCCTCCTGCTCCAGGGCGACGGCCTTCTCCCGGTACAGCTCCAGCAGCGCGAGGAAGCGGGCCACGACGGTGAGGGTGTCGTCGGTGTCCTCCACCAGCGCCCGGAAGCTCGCCTCGCCCAGCTCCTTCAGCCGCGCGACCACGATCCCGGCCTGCTCCCGCACGCTGACCAGCGGGGCGTGGATGTGGTCGACGTACACCTGCGGCTTGGGCTTGGGCTGCATCGCCTTGACCGCGAGCCTGGCGAAGCCCTCGGGTCCGATGCTGATGACGACCTCGGGCAGCAGCTCGGCGTGCTCGGGTTCCAGCCCGACGGTACGGGGGTAACGCCGGGCCTCCTCCTCGATGCGCTCGTTGAAGATCTCCGCGATCTGTTTGTACGCGCGGTACTGCAGCAGCCGCGCGAACAGCAGGTCCCGGGCCTCCAGCAGCGCCAGGTCGGCCTCGTCCTCCACCTCGGCGGCGGGCAGCAGCCGGGCGGCCTTGAGGTCGAGCAGGGTGGCGGCGACGACGAGGAACTCGGTGGTCTGATCCAGGTCCCAGTCGGGCCCCATCGCCCGGATGTGGGCCATGAACTCGTCGGTGACCTTGGAGAGCGCCACCTCGGTGACGTCCAGCTTGTGCTTGGAGATCAACTGGAGGAGCAGATCGAAGGGGCCCTCGAAGTTGGAGAGGCGCACCTTGAAGACGCCGTCGGAGGATCCGTTCTCCTCCGGAACCTCGGGTGCCGCCTCCTCCGGTACCTCCGGTGGTGTCTTCTCCGGAGCCTCCGGTGCGGCGGGCACCTCGGCCGGGGGCTCGGGTTCCGGAACCTCCGCGGGAGGCGGGACGACCGGTTCGACCGGCGGAGCCGGTCGCGGCGCCCCCGGTCCCCGCCCCAACGCACGCCGACGACCGGCGTTTGCGCCGGGAGCGGGTACGTCGTTCGAGGTCATGGCCCCCGCAGGCTACCGCTACCGCCCGCGCAGCCGGCGCACGAGGATGCTGGCGTCCCCGCGGGTCTCCAGGTCGGCGAGGACGACGGCCACCGCCTCCCGGACGATCCGGCCGCGGTCGACGGCGAGGCCGTGCTCGCCCCGGAGCACCAGGCGGGCGTGCTCCAGGTCCATCAGTTCCTCGGCGGACACGTACACCGTGATCTTCTCGTCGTGCCGTTCCCGGCCGCTGGGCCGGCGTGACGCGGACCGGCCGCGCTTGCGCGGCTGCGCGGCGGCGGCATTCGCGGAACCGTTCGCGGCAGGACCCTCCTGCGCCGCCTGGCGCCGCGCGGAGCGCTCCGCCGCCGGGCCCGCGGTGCCCCGGCTGCGGGACTCTCCGGCCTCGGCCGGCTCGGCGCCGGCCGCCACGTGCTCCGCGCCCGCGCCGTCGCCGCCCTGCGCGGGCACCGACTGCGGGGCGTCCTCGGCCGCGGCAGCCGCCGGGTCGCTCTCCCCCGAGGGGGCGGGCACCCTGGCCTCGCCGCCCGGCTGGCGCCGGGGAGTGGACGCCTGGAGCGCCGTCCCCCCTGTCGTACGGAACAGTTCGTCGGCCCCCGGCAGACTCACTCGGCGTGACACCGGGCGAGCACCTCCCTGGCGAGCTGGCGGTAGGCGGCGGCACCGACGGAGTTGGAGGCGTACGTGGTGATGGGCTCACCGGCGACCGTGGTCTCCGGGAAGCGGACCGTGCGCCCGATGACCGTGTGGTACACGTGGTCGTCGAACGCCTCGACGACACGCGCGAGCACCTCGCGGCTGTGGACGGTGCGCGAGTCGTACATCGTGGCGAGGATCCCGTCGAGCTCCAGGTCCGGGTTGAGGCGCTCCTGGACCTTCTCGATGGTCTCGGTCAGCAGCGCGACACCGCGCAGGGCGAAGAACTCGCACTCCAGCGGCACGATCACCTTGTGCGCGGCCGTGAGGGCGTTGACGGTGAGCAGGCCGAGCGAGGGCTGGCAGTCGATGACGATGTAGTCGTAGTCGTCCATCAGCGGCTTGAGCGCGCGCTGGAGCGTCGACTCGCGCGCGACCTCGCTCACCAGCTGGACCTCGGCGGCCGACAGGTCGATGTTGCTGGGCAGCAGGTCCATGTTGGGGACCGCCGTCTTCAGCAGGACCTCGTCCGCCGACATGCCCCGCTCCATGAGCAGGTTGTAGACGGTGAGGTCGAGCTCCATGGGGTTGACGCCGAGACCCACCGACAGCGCGCCCTGCGGGTCGAAGTCCACGAGCAGCACGCGCCGGCCGTACTCCGCGAGCGCGGCACCCAGGTTGATGGTCGACGTCGTCTTGCCGACGCCGCCCTTCTGGTTGCACATCGCGATGATCTTCGCGGGGCCGTGGTCGGTCAGCGGGCCCGGGATGGGGAAGTACGGCAGCGGGCGTCCGGTCGGGCCGATGCGCTCGCGGCGCTGGCGGGCCGCGTCGGGCGCCAGCGTGGCCGCGTACTCGGGGTCGGGCTCGTATTCGGCGTCGGGGTCGTAGAAGTGCCCCTCGGGCAGTTCGTCGTAGTCGGCGAAGTGGTTGTGGGGCGCGCCACTTCCGTCGCCGGCCATGGCGTTCACGTGATGGCCATCCATGCTCTGGTGTGCTGGCTGGGTCACCCCTTGCATCCGGTGACCCTGGTGGGCTGCGAAGGTGCGCACAGCAACGGAGCCGACAGCCTCGAGCCCCGCGGGGCCCTGGCCCCGCGCAGGCATTCCTGGTTGACCACCCCCGGGAGAAAATGTCGACTCATTCACAAGTCGTCTTACCTCCTTGGTGACCAGGAAACTTCTAGACAGGTCAGCGTGGCACCATGCCGACGGTTGGCGACTCTATGGCGTGTCGGCGGTCCGCAGCAACACAATCAGCCGGACCCGGCCTGATGTGTCGGCAATGAAACATCCCTCTGTCAAGGGCGTACGACCGTCGCACGGCAGGTTTCACCGGTGCGTGAATCGGTCGAACGGTTGCTTTCGAGGCGAGTTGACCGAGTGCGGCGAAGTGACCATACACACATCCGGCCGGACCTTGTGGGGCAAGGTCCGGCCGGATGCGTGGCGTTGACGACACGTGTTGACGTATCGCCTTTTACTCCAAGGTGACTTGACGACCGCTTCGCCGCGGGCTCAGCCGAGCAGGGTCTCCAGCTCGACGTGCTCCAGGCCGTGCGCCTCGGCGACCTCCTTGTAAACCACCTTGCCGTCATGGGTGTTGAGACCCTTGGCGAGCGCGGCGTCGCGGCGCAGCGCCTCCACCCAGCCGTTGTTGGCCAGCGAGACGATGTACGGCAGCGTGGCGTTGGTCAGCGCGTAGGTGGAGGTGTTGGGCACCGCGCCGGGCATGTTGGCCACGCAGTAGAAGACCGAGTTGTGGACCCGGAAGGTCGGCTCGGCGTGCGTGGTCGGGTGGGAGTCCTCGAAGCAGCCGCCCTGGTCGATCGCGATGTCGACAAGGACACTTCCCGCCTTCATCCGGGACACCAGCTCGTTGGTGACCAGCTTGGGGGCCTTGGCGCCCGGGATGAGGACCGCGCCGACGACGAGGTCGGCGTCCAGGCAGGCCTTCTCCAGCTCGAAGGCGTTGGAGACGACGGTCTGGATCTTCGTACCGAAGATCTTGTCGGCCTCCTTGAGCTTGTTGATGTCCTTGTCGAGCAGGGTCACGTGGAAGCCCAGGCCGATGGCGATCTGCGCGGCGTTCCAGCCGGAGACGCCGCCGCCGATGATGACGGCCTTGCCGGCCGGCACGCCCGGGACGCCGCCGGGCAGCACACCGCGGCCACCGTTGGCGGCCATCAGGTGGTAGGCGCCGACCTGCGGGGCCAGCCGGCCCGCGACCTCGGACATCGGGGCGAGCAGCGGCAGCGCGCGGCCGGGGAGCTCGACGGTCTCGTAGGCGATCGCCGTGGTGCCGGACTCCAGCAGGGCGTCCGTGCACTCCTTGGAGGCGGCCAGGTGCAGATAGGTGAAGAGGATCTGGTCCTTGCGGAGCCGGTGGTACTCCTCGGCGATGGGCTCCTTGACCTTCAGCAGCAGGTCGGCGGTGGCCCAGACCTCGTCGGCGGTGTCGAGGATCTGGGCGCCGGCCGCCACGTACTCCTCGTTCGGGATCGAGGAGCCGACGCCGGCGTTCCGCTCGACGACGACCTGGTGGCCGTTGCGCACCAGCTCGTGCACGCCGGCGGGGGTGATGGCCACCCGGAACTCGTTGTTCTTGACCTCGCGGGGGATGCCGACCTTCACGTCGATCACGGTCCTTGGCTCAGGGAATGTGGGGCAATAGTGACGTACCCCGGCATGCGGGGGCATACCAGGAGACACCGCAGGAGAACGAGCGGCAGAGCCAGTTTAATGAAGGTGTTCGCGCTGTCTAGCCTTTCATTGCATCAATCTTCACCGGATGTGCTGCGGATTTCGCAGGCATCAGCAGCGTGTTCCCGTGGTGTGTCGTCCGTGTCGTCCCGCTCGTCGCCCGCCGGGGGCCCGCCGTCCGGCCGGATCCCGCCGGCGAGCATGCGCTCGGCCGCGCCGCGGTGCAGTGCCGCGGCGGCCGGGTCGCCGAGCCGCTCCAGGGTGTCGGCGAGCCGCAGTTGGAGCGCGGCCTGGAGCCGTGCGTCCCCGGCGCGACGGGCCCACTCGACGGCCTCCTGGCAGGTGCGCAGGCACTCCTCGGGCCGGCCCGCGTACTCCTGGACGCGGGCCAGCTCGCTCAAGGCCCGCGCGTGGGCCGCGACATCGCCGGTCCTGCGGTGCGCGGCGACGGCGGCCCGCCAGTTGCGCAGCGCCTCGCCGTAGCGGCCCGCGTAGGTGTGCGCGGTGGCGATCCGGCCGTACAGCCGGGCGGCGTCCGCGTGTTCGCCGCGCGCCAGCCGCTGGGCGAGCGCCCGGCCGTACCAGTCGGCCGCCCGGTCGTGGTCGCCGAGCTCCTGGTGGGCGCTGCCTACGGATTCCATCGCACGGCCGGTCGCGTACGGGTCGTTCGCCGCGCGTCCGGCGTCCAGAGCGGCCCGGTAGCGGGCCAGCGCCTGGGCCGTCCGGCCGGTGCGGGCGTCCAGGTCGGCGAGGTTCAGCAGGGCGGCGGCCTGCTCCCGGGGCAGGTTCTGCCGCTCGGCCACGTCGAGGACGAGGCGGTGGATGCCGTACAGGTCACCGGCGGCGGCCTGGGTGCCCAGGTGGGCGACCATGGCCCGCACCAGCTGCGACATCAGGCGGCGGGCCAGGGTGTCGAGCTCGCCGTCGGCGACCGCGAGGCGGGCGGCGGCGAGCAGCGCGGACCGACGGGTGAGCAGCCAGTCCTCGGCGGCCCGCGGGGTGGCGAAGCGCAGCGCGGGCGGCAGGCTCTTGAGCCGCTCGCGGGCCTCGGGACTGTCGGTCTCGGTGATCGCGCGGCAGGACTGGAGCAACCTCACGGTCCGCTCCAGCATCCGGGCCCGGGCCAGCTGGAGCTCGGCGGGCCGGTCGTGGCGGTCGGCGAGGGACTTCAGCAGCGGATGCAGACAGCCGGGCACCTCGTAGCGCGGCAGCGGCGCGGGGACGGTCCGCAGCAGCCCGAGGGCGGCGAAGTCGTCGAGCAGCTCGCAGGCCCCGTCGAGCGAGCAGCCGGCGAGCGCGGAGGCGGTGTGCGGGTCGATGTCGCCGGCCGGGGCGAGGGCGAGCAGGCGCAGCATCCGGGCGGCGGAGCCGGGCAGGGCGGCGTGCACGAGCCGCAGGACGCGGCCGAGCGGGTCGCCCTCCTCGGGGTCGGCGTGCAGTTGCTTGGCGAGGTCGGAGACGGCCGCCTTGGGGCGGGCGGCGAGCCAGCCGCCGGCCAGGGCGAGGGCGGCCGGATGGCCCTGGCACACCTCGACGAGATGCTCGGCGGCGCGCGGGTCGACGGTGATGCGCACCGGGTCGATGGTGTGGCCCAGCAGCTCCACCCCGGACTTGGTGTCCAGCCCGCCCAGGGTGCAGGGCCGGACGTCGGCGATGCCCGTGAGCGGGCCCCGGGCGACCGCGACGAGCAGGCAGTCGGCGTTGTCGGGCAGCAGCGCGTCGACCTGGTCGGCGCCGGCCGCGTCGTCGAGCAGGAGCAGGACACGGCGCTCGGCGAGGGCGTCCCGCAGGGTCTTCGCCAGGTCGTCCTCGGCGGCGCCGGGCGGGGTGGGCAGGCCGAGCGCGGTGAGCAGGTCGCGGGCGGCGCGCTCGACCGGCACCGGCGTGCCGCCGGGCTCGGTGAGCCGGGCGCGCAGCACGCCGTCGGGGTAGCGGTGGGCGACCTGCCGGACCAGTTTCTCGGCGAGCGCCGTACGGCCGGAGCCGGCCCGGCCCGCGATGAGGAGCACGCGCGCGCGGGGGGCCTTGCGGCCGGAGATGGTGTCGAGGCCGGCCCGCTCGATGTCGGCGCGCAGCTCCTTCAACTCCCGTGTGCGGCCCAGGAAAAGGCGTGTCATCGCCGCCGGCGACCGGTCGTCTCCCGACAGGTTCATGCCGCCTGCGCCCACCGCCTGGTCCGTCACGGGCCACACTCCGTCCCACCGCAACGCGCAAGCCCGCCGGGACTCCGGTGCGGGCCATCGAAGAGCCTAGTTCACTCTCTGCGACGTTCCGGGAGGAGCACGGCGGGCACGGCGACCACATCGCCCGATCGGATCAGGCGATGGTCACACCGGACGGCGACACGCCGTGTGCCGGGCCCGTCCGGCTCACCCGGGGGCCCGGCGCAGCAGCGGGTCGCACAGCACTCCCGGGGACTGCGACGCCACGCACAGATGGATGGCACCCCCGTCTCCACATGCCCGCGTCGAGATGCAGCCGGCCCCCTCCCTCCTCCACCTCCCAGGTGCCGACGAGCGGGGAGCGGGAGGAGACCGTCGCCAGGCGCACCTGCCGGCTCTTCGCGGCGGCAACCGCCCAGGTGCCGGCCGCCGCCGTCACCGCCAGGACGAGCGCGCCCAGCGCGAGGCGCCGGGGCGCGGGCGTCACGACTCGAAGGGGCGTGCCGGCCAGGGCGCCTCCGCCGGGCGCAGCGCGTCCAGTCCGTCGCCCTGCCGTGCCGCGAGCAGCGCGAGGACACCCACGACCAGGCAGTTGTTGTGCAGCTCGCCCGCGAGCACGCCCCGCACCAGGTCCGTGACCGGCACCCGGCCCAGCTCCATGTCCGTCTCCTCGTGCTCGGCCGCGAAGCGCTCGCCCTCCGCCTCGGACAGGTCGCGGGCGAGGAAGATCCGTACGGCCTCGTCGCAGCCGCCGGGCGTGGTGTACACGTCGGTCAGCACCCGCCAGTCCTCGGCCTTGACGTGCGCCTCCTCGTACAGCTCGCGCCGGGCGGCGTGCAGCGGGTTCTCGCCGGGCACGTCCAGGAGGCCGGCCGGGATCTCCCACAGCCGCTGCCGCACCGGGTGGCGGTACTGGCGGATGACCAGGACCCGGTCCTCGGCGTCCAGGGCGAGAACGGCCACCGAGCCGGGGTGGACCTGGTAGTCACGCGTGGCCACGGAGCCGTCGGGCATGACCACGTCGTCCGTCCGGACCGAGGTCTTGGCCCCGGTGAACGGGGTCCGCGACCCCCGGATCTCCCACTCCTCGGGGATGTCCCTGATCGTCATGCCCTGCCCTTCCCCACGCATACCCACACGTACCTCGCACGTCCTCACGTACACAAAAGCCGGGGTGCCCGCCTTTGAGGGGTGGGCACCCCGGCAACCGTACAACCGGGTGTGCTACTTCGAGTTCTTCCGCTCGACCGCGGCCTTCACCAGGCCCGCGAACAGCGGGTGCGGGCGGGTCGGGCGCGACCGCAGCTCCGGGTGCGCCTGGGTGGCGACCAGGTAGGGGTGGACGTCGCGCGGGTACTCCACGTACTCGACGAGCTTGCCGTCCGGGGAGGTGCCGGAGAAGACGATGCCCGCCTTCTTCTCCAGCTCGGCCCGGTAGGCGTTGTTCACCTCGTACCGGTGGCGGTGGCGCTCCTCGACGTACTCCTTGCCGTCGTGGACCTCGCGCACGATCGAGCCCTCGGCCAGCTTGGCCGGGTACATGCCGAGCCGCATGGTTCCGCCCATGTCGCCCTCACCGGCGACGATGTCGAGCTGCTCGGCCATGGTGGAGATCACCGGGTGGGCGGTGGCCGGGTCGAACTCGGTGGAGTTGGCGTCGGAGATGTCCGCGAGGCTGCGCGCGGCCTCGATCACGATGCACTGGAGGCCCAGGCACAGGCCGAGCAGCGGGATCTTGTTCTCGCGGGCGTAGCGGATGGCGCCGACCTTGCCGAGCACACCGCGGTCGCCGAAGCCGCCCGGGATGCAGATGCCGTCGACGTCATCGAGCTGCGCCTTGGCGCCGGCCGGGGTCTTGCAGTCGTCGGAGGTGACCCACTTGATCTTCACGCGGGCCTTGTTGGCGAAGCCGCCCGCGCGCAGCGCCTCGGTCACCGACAGGTAGGCGTCGGGCAGGTCGATGTACTTGCCGACCAGCGCGAGGGTGATCTCGTGGTCGGGGTTGTGGACGCGGTCGAGCAGGTCGTCCCAGGTCGTCCAGTCCACGTCACGGAAGGGCAGGTCCAGCTTGCGCACCACGTACGCGTCCAGGCCCTCGGAGTGCACGACCTTCGGGATGTCGTAGATCGAGCGGGCGTCGGGGCAGGCCACGACGGCGGCCTCGTCGACGTCGCACATCAGGGAGATCTTGCGCTTGATCGCGGTCGGCACCTCGCGGTCGCAGCGCAGCACGATGGCGTCCGGCTGGATACCGATGTTGCGCAGCGCGGCGACCGAGTGCTGGGTCGGCTTGGTCTTCAGCTCGCCGGAGGGGCCGATGTAGGGCAGGAGCGAGATGTGCACCACGAAGACGTTGTCCCGGCCGACCTCGTGGCGGACCTGGCGGACGGTCTCCAGGAACGGCAGCGACTCGATGTCGCCGACCGTGCCGCCGACCTCGGTGATGACGACGTCCACCTCGTCGGTGGCCATGCGCCGGATGCGGTGCTTGATCTCGTTGGTGATGTGCGGGATGACCTGCACCGTGTCGCCGAGGTACTCGCCGCGCCGCTCCTTGGCGATCACCGTGGAGTACACCTGGCCTGTAGTGACATTGGCGGTGCCGTCCAGGTCACGGTCGAGGAAGCGCTCGTAGTGTCCGATGTCCAGGTCGGTCTCGGCACCGTCGTTGGTGACGAACACCTCACCGTGCTGGAAGGGGTTCATCGTGCCCGGGTCCACGTTCAGGTACGGGTCGAGCTTCTGCATCACGACGCGCAGGCCGCGGGCCTTGAGCAGCATGCCCAGGCTGGAGGCGGTGAGGCCCTTGCCGAGCGAGGAGGCGACACCCCCGGTGACGAAGATGTGCTTGGTCGTCGTGGCTGTGCTGTTCCGGAAAACAGTGGGCGGCATGGCCAAGAGGGGGCTCCCGTGGTCGCGGTCTGTCGTGCGGTACGGCTGTCCGGCCCGGGGAACCCGGGTTGTCCGGCTGGGGTGCCGTCGCTGCGGTTCGGGGGTTTCGAGCCCACCGGTCCACGGGCTACCAGGGTATCAGCGCCGGAGGGCGATGGCTTCCGGCCACGCTCCGCACACATCCCGACACGGGCGTCGACCGCTTACAGTTTCCTCACCCGTGGCTCACCCGTTCGGCGCATGCGGGTTGCCGGGAGCGGCGCGCGGATCATGTACGTGCGTCGTATCCTGCTCGGACACTCGCTGCCGAGCCCGGCCGGCAACACGGCACACCCCAGCCCGTATAGACCGGAACAACAAGAGCTCGTCAGTTCGTTGAGCGAAGGTTGTCGTTCTGCCCCCAGGGCCGACCGGCGGTCGTTCCACCGCTCAGCGACGCTTTACAACCACCCCTTGACCGCACTAGCGACAGCCCCTTTCGTGGGGTGTGACGTGGCCGTTCGACTGGAGTTGCACGTGGCCGGGCGCATCGAAGACTACGCACTCATCGGAGACATGCAGACCGCCGCCCTGGTCTGCCGGGACGGGACGGTCGACTGGCTGTGCCTGCCCCGCTTCGACTCGCATGCCATCTTCGCCGGTCTGCTGGGCACCGAGGAGCACGGCTTCTGGCGGCTCGGCCCCGCCCACCAGGCCGACGCGAAGCCGCCGGCGGCGGCCCGGCGCAGCTACCGCGGCGACTCGCTGATCCTGGAGTCGGAGTGGGACACCCCGCGCGGCACGGTCCGGGTGACCGATTTCATGCCCCCGCGTGACGGCGCCCCGCAGCTGATCCGCATCGTGGAGGGCGTCACGGGCCGGGTCCCGATGCGCTCGGCGCTGCGCATGCGCTTCTCCTACGGCCGGGTGGTGCCCTGGGTGCACCGGCACGAGTCGCGCACGGTGGCGGTGGCCGGCCCTGACTCCGTGTGGTTCGACACGGAGGTGGAGACCTACGGCGAGTCGCTGACCACGTACGCGGACTTCACCGTCGCCCCCGGTGACCGGGTCGCGTTCACGATCTCCTGGCAGCCCTCGCACAAGGAGCCGCCGCCCCTGCCGGAGCCCGAGCAGTCGCTGGAGGCGACGGAGGACTTCTGGCGCGAGTGGGTCGCGCACTGCACGTACCACGGGCCCTACCGCGAGGCCGTGATCCGCTCCCTGATCACGCTGAAGGCGCTGACGTACGCCCCGACCGGCGGCATCGTCGCGGCGCCCACCACGTCCCTTCCGGAGGACATCGGGGGCGTGCGCAACTGGGACTACCGCTACACCTGGCTGCGGGACGCGGCGATCACCCTGTCCTCCCTGCTGCGCACCGGCTACCGCGAGGAGGCGCGCGCCTGGCGCGAGTGGCTGCTGCGGGCGGTCGCCGGGGACCCCGACAACCTTCAGATCATGTACGGCATCGCCGGTGAGCGTGAACTCGGGGAGGCGGAGCTGGACTGGCTCCCCGGCTACGAGAACTCCGCGCCGGTCCGGGTGGGCAACGGCGCGGCGCACCAGCTCCAGCTGGACGTCTACGGCGAGGTCACCGAGGCCTTGCACCTGGGCAACATGACGGGTCTGGCCCGCAACGACTACGCCTCCCTGCTCCAGCTCAAGCTGATCCGCTACCTGGAGAAGCACTGGCAGGAGCCGGACGAGGGCATCTGGGAGGTGCGCGGGCCGCGCCGCCACTTCGTGCACTCCAAGGTCATGGCGTGGGTCGCCGTGGACCGCACGATCAAGCTGCTGGAGTCCGGCGACGTCGACGGCCCGCTGGAGCGGTGGAAGGACCTGCGCGACGAGATCCACCGGGACGTGTGCGAGAAGGGCTACGACAAGGAGCGCAACACCTTCACGCAGTCCTACGGCTCGCGCGAGCTGGACGCGTCCCTGCTGCTGATCCCGCAGATGGGCTTCCTGCCGCCGGACGACAAGCGGGTGATCGGCACCATCGAGGCGATCCAGCGCGAGCTGTCCACGCCGGACGGCTTCATCCTGCGCTACCCGACCGACGGCGAGCACCGCGGCGTCGACGGCCTCCCCGGCGACGAGGGCGCCTTCCTCGCCTGCTCCTTCTGGATGGCGGACGACCTGGCGATGATCGGCCGCGTCGACGAGGCGCGCAAGCTCTTCGAGAAGCTGCTCTCGCTCCGCAACGACCTGGGCCTCCTGGCCGAGGAATGGGACCCGCGCCTGCAACGCCAGGTCGGCAACTTCCCCCAGGCCTTCAGCCACGTCCCCCTGATCGACACGGCCCTGAGGCTGACGGCGAGCGGCGCGTACGGAGGCTAGGTACGCAGGTCGCGTACGGAGGCTGGGTACGCAGGTGGCCGCGGGCGTGCCTGCCCGCAGCGGCGGAGGGTACCGTCCGATTTCATGGACCGCAGTCTCGACACCGAGGGCGCCGGCATCACCGTGCAGCGCGCCCTCGACCTCCCCGGCCTGCGCAGCGGCCTCCCGGAGGTCCTCGCCGGCGCCGACCGCCTCACCCGCACCGTCCGCTGGGTGCACGCCGGCGAGGTCCCCAACATCGCCTCCCTCCTCAAGGGCGGCGAGCTGCTGCTGACCACCGGCTACGGTCTGGGCACCCGCCCCGCCGACCAGCGCGCGTTCGTCCGCACCCTCGCCGAGCGCGGCATCGCGGCACTGGTCGTCGAGCTGGGCCCGCGCTTCACACGCCTGCCCGCCGCCCTCGTCGAGACGGCCCGCACCGCCGGTCTCCCGCTCGTCCAGCTGCACCGCGAGGTGCCGTTCGTCACGGTCACCGAGGAGATCCACACCGAGATCGTCAACGGCCACTACGCGCTGCTCCAGCGCGCCGAGGAGGTGCACCGCCGCTGTACCGAGGCGCTGCTCGGCGGCGGCGGAGTGCCGCAGGTCCTCGGCATCCTGGCCGACTTCGGCGACAACCCGGTGTTCCTGGAGACCCCAGAGGGCCGGCTGCTGTACGCGGCCGGCTCCGGACCCGAGGGCGCCGATCCGCTCCAGGTCTGGGAGGGGCTGCGCGGCCAGCACAAGGACGTCCCGCCCCCGGCCGGCTCGGTCCTGGTGGACGTGCCCGGTGGCGGGCCCGGCACCGGATCGGTCCGCGCGCGGCTCGTGCTGCTGCCGGTCCGTTCACCGCTCGCGCCGGTGCACCGCATGGCCGCGGAGCGGGCGGCGGGCATCCTGGCCGTCGTGCTGATGCAGGCCCGCCAGGAGGAGGAGCTGGCGGCCCGCGGACGCGGCGACTTCCTCACCGATCTCGCCGAGGGCCGTGTCACCGCCGAGGACGCGCCCGCGCAGGCCCGTGTCCTCGGGTTCAAGCCGGGCACCAGCCCGCTGCTGCCCGTGGTCATGCGGCTGGGTGACGCCCTCGCCCCGGGTGGGGGCTGGGCGGTGCTGGCGCGCGCGGTCGCCGAGGAGCTGGCGGCGGTGGGCGTGCCGGTGCTGCTGGGCGTGCGGCCGGTCGAGGGCCGGGTGCTGCTGCTGGTCGGGCTGCGGTCGGAGGCGGAGCGGGCGGCGGTCGCCGGGCGGGTCGCCGGGGCGCTGCGGGCCGGGGTGGAGCGGGCCGGGATGCGGCGGCCGGGCGGGCAGCCGCCGGTGGTGGTCGTCGGGGTGGCGGGGGGCTGGGCGGCGGCCTCGGCGGGCCTCAGGCACGCGGCGGAGACGGCGGCGGCGGCGCTGGGGCTGCCGGAGCGGGACTGGTACGACGCCCGCCGCCTCGACATCGATCTGCTGCTGTGGCGGCTGCGCGACCACCCGGACCTGGCGGCCTTCGTGGACCGGGCGATCGGCCCGCTCCTGGACCACGACCGGCGCTCCAAGCCGCCGCTGCTGCCCACCCTTCAGACGTATCTGGCGCACGCGGGCCGCAAGGCGGAGACGGCCCGCGAGCTGCATCTGAACCGGCAGACCCTCTACAACCGCCTCGCCCGCATCGGGGAGTTGCTGGGCACCGATCTAGACGACCCGCAGACGGTCCTGGCGCTGAGCCTCGCCCTGCGCGCCCGCCGGCACGTCCCCTGACGACTCCGCACCTCCCCCGACTGCCCGGTCTCCTCCCGGCGTTCAGTAGCGCCGGCCGAGGGGCCTGGGCCGGGGCTGGGTCAACTCGTCGTAGATGCTCAGTACTTGGGCGACGGTCTCGTCCTCGGTGGGCCAGGTGGCCGCCTGGCGGGCGCCCAGGTCCCGTAGCGCCTGGCGGCGTTCGGGGTCGCCGAGCAGCCGCAGCACGGCGGCGGCGAACGCGTCCGGGTCCCGGTGGGGCACGAGCTCGGCCGCCTCGCCCACGAGTTCGCCGATGCCCCCGGTCCGCGCGGCGACGAGCGGTACCCCCGCGTGCAGGGCTTCCTGCGCGAGCACGGAGCGGGCCTCCCGGCTGCCGGGCAGCAGCGCCACGTCGGCGGCGGCGAGCAGTTCGCCCACGTCGTCGCGGCGGCCGACGAGCCGTACCGGCAGCTGCTCGTCCTCGATCCGTCGTTGCAGCAGGGGGCGCAGCGGCCCCTCCCCCGCGATCACGACCAGCGGCACGGGGTCCGCCAGGCGCCAGGCGCGGGCGGCGTCCAGCAGCAGCTCGTGGCCGCGGTGCGGGTCGAGGGCGGCGACGGAAAGGAGCAACGGCCGTCCGGTGGCGCCGAGTTCGGCGCGCACCTTGGAGCAGGGGCGCTCGGGGTGCTCGTAGCCGGTGCGCGGCCGGGGCAGGGCGATCGCGGCGAGCCGGGCGTCCCGCGCGCCGCGGTGGCGGGCCCGGTCCACCAGCTCGGAGGTGGTGCCCAGGACCAGGGTGGCCGACTTGACCACCCGTCGCTCCAGCACGCGCAGCAGCTGCCCGCGCGGGCCCTCGGCGTGGGTGTGGTTGTGCCAGGTGACGACGAGCGGGGTGCGGCGGCCGCTGAGGGCGAGGGCCGCCCGGAAGGAGGCGTGCAGTCCGTGCGCGTGCACCAGGTCGGCGCCCGCGCAGGCCGTGCGCAGCGCGGCCACGGACACCGGGTCGCTGCTGCGCGGCACGGGGATGTGCTCGGCGCCGACCGCGGTGAATCCGAAGGCGCGGTCGGTCTCGGCGGGGGCGCACACCGCGACCCGTACGCCCCGCGCGACCAGCCCGGCGGCCAGCGACCGCACGTGCGCGCTGCTGCCGGCGTTGCCGCCGCCCAGCACCTGGACGGTGCGCAGCGTCGACTGACCGTGCGGTACGCGGCTGTTCACGGGGCTCACGCGGCCGGGGCTCCTGGTTCGGCTTCGGGCGGTCACGGGGAATCGCGGGGGAACGTACAGAAGGTATCGAGCCGGGGGCCGAACCGCGCGCGCCCGCTCCGCGTGCTGCCCCCGGCTCAAGGATGCCAGTACGTACGGGTGTTCCGGACACACCGGGGCCCGGCGAGCGGGACGGCGCGTCCCGATCCGACAACCCGGCGTCACTCACACGAGTGAATCTGACAGGCCCATGCCGACGCCGGTCCCCTTTCGGGAGACGCGCCGACCCGGGCCGCCGGGCGCGCCCGTCGGCGTCGGTACTCCCGAGCGACAGGCCTGAGGCGACCGATCCGCATCGAGAAGGAACCCTCTTCAGCGACGCGAGTCACCTCAAACGGCGCACTCCGCCCCGACCGCACCGGCCCGGACGACCGAACCGCCTCGGACGGGGACGACGACGCGCCTCGGACGGGAACTACGACGCGCCTCTGGCGGCGCATCGGTTCGCCTCGGACGCGCCGGACGCCTCACCAGGCGGCGGCCGCCCACCGGCTCACCCGGTCGCCGTAGACGGCCGCGGCCACGACCGCGGCGGCGTGGGCGACCAGTCCGGTGCGTCCGTTGCACAGGACGGCGGCGGTGCCGAGGGTCGCGCCCAGGGCGTGCGCCCCGGTGTCGCCGAGCATGGAGCGCTCCCCCAGGTCGTCGGGCAGCACCGCGGCGGCGGTCCCCGTCGCGGCGGCGGCCAGTTCGGCGCCCGGTCCGCGCCGCAGCACTCCGGGTGCGGCGAGCGCGAGCACCGCGCCGGCGGCGCGGCCGGGGCGTACGTCCACGAGGTTGACGGCGTGCGCGGCCCCGGCGATCACCACACCCGCGAGCGCCTTGTCGACCGGCCGCTCCTTCAGCAGCGCGCCGGCGAGCAGCCCGGCCGCTCCGATCCCGAACAGCTTGACCGCCCCGCTGGTGATCTCGCCGTGCCGCAGGGCCGTGAGATGCGCGCGGAACCCGCGCCGCGGGTCACCGGCCCCGGCGATGTCGTCGTAGGCGCCGCAGGCCCCGGCGGCCAGCACCGCGAGCCCGGCGGCGGGCCGCACCCGGGCGGCGGCGACCGCGGCCGCCAGGGCCGTGGCGGGCCCGGCGTACAGGTCGACCGTGCGGCCCGCGTGGTTGGTCCGCTCCCAGCGCCGGGCGCCGCCGGGCGCGGTGGCGCGGAGGACGGCGGTCGTGGCGCGGCCGAGACCGGCGGCCAGGGCGAAGGAGGCGGCGAGACGGGAGATCATCCCGCCACCCTACGCACCGCCGCTCACACGCCGTGCCTACGCGTCCGCACGGGCGGCCTACCGATCCGCACGGGCGGCCTACTGATCCGCACGGGCGGTGGCGAGCAGTTCCTCGGCGTGCGCGCGGGCCGTCTCGGAGTCCTCCTGGCCGGCCAGCATCCGGGAGAGTTCGCGGATGCGGTCCTCGCCCTCCAGGACCTTCACGCCGGAGCGGGTCACCGACCCGTCGTTCGTCTTCTCCACCAGCAGCTGCCGGTCGGCGAAGGCGGCGACCTGGGGCAGGTGGGTGACGACCACGACCTGCGCCGTCCTGGCCAGCTTCGCCAGCCGCCTGCCGATCTCCACGGCCGCCTTGCCGCCGACACCGGCGTCCACCTCGTCGAAGAGGTACGTCGGCACCGGATCCGTCCCGGCGAAGACGACCTCGACGGCCAGCATCACGCGCGACAGCTCACCGCCGGAGGCGCCCTTGGCGATCGGCCGGGGCGGCGCGCCCGGGTGCGGGGCCAGCAGCAGCTCCACCTCGTCGACCCCGGACGGCCCGTAGGCGACCGTGCGGCCGTCCACCTCCACGCCGTCCGGGTCCTCGGTCTGCCGGATGTCGAACGACACGCGCGCGTGCGGCATGGCGAGCGAGGCCAGCTCGGCGGTCACGGCGGCGGCGAACCGCTCGGCGGCCTCCGTCCGGGCGTCGGTCAACGCCTGCGCGAGACCGCCCAGTTCGGTGCGCAGCGCGTCCCGCTCGGCGGTCAGCTCCCCGATCCGCTCGTCGTCGGAGTCCAGCTCGGTCAGCCGGGCGGCGCTCCGCTCGGCCCAGGCGAGCACGGCGGCGACGTCCTCGCCGTACTTGCGGGTCAGCGCGGTCAGCGCGGCCCGCCGCTCCTCGACGGCCGCCAGCCGCAGCGGGTCGGCGTCCAGGTCGTCGGCGTACCCGGCCAGCTCCCCGGCCACGTCGCCCAGCAGGATGCCGATCTCGCCGATCCGGTCGGCGAGCGCGGCCAGCGCCGGATCGTGCGCGCGCACGGCCTCCAGGGCCCGCTGTGCGCCCGCGACGAGGGTGGCCGCGTCGATGCCCTCGGGGTCCTCCGGATTGCCCGCGAGAGCGGCGTGCGCGGCCGTCGCGGCCGAGGACAGGGCCTCGGCGTGCCCGAGCCGCTCGGCCTCCTCGGCCAGCTCCACGTCCTCCCCGGCCCGCGGTTCCACGGCGGCGATCTCGTCCAGGCCGTAGCGGAGCATGTCGGCTTCCTGGGCCCGCTCCCGCGCGCGCGTGGTGATCTCGTCCAGCTCGGCGGAGACCGCCCGCAGCCGCCGGTAGGCCTCG
Organism: Streptomyces sp. NPDC006393; assembly: GCF_040628575.1. Lineage (NCBI taxonomy): Bacteria > Bacillati > Actinomycetota > Actinomycetes > Kitasatosporales > Streptomycetaceae > Streptomyces > Streptomyces sp. NPDC006393. The sequence goes on along the minus strand of NZ_JBEXZD010000074.1, from coordinate 8,765 downwards.
GTGTACTTGGCCAGCGGCACGGCGACGGCGTCGCCCGCGTACCGGTCGAGGGCCTGCCGCTGCCGGGACAGCTTCAGCAGGCCCTGCTGGTCGGTCTGCCCGTGCACGGCCACCAGGTCGTCGGCGAGCTCGGCGAGCAGTCCCACGGGCACGTTCCGGCCGCCCAGGTGCGCCCGCGAGCGCCCCTCGGCGGAAACGGTACGGCTGATCAGCAGCGCCCCGTCGTCGAGCTCGGCACCGGCCTCCTCGGCGCGTACGACGGCGGCGGCGTCCCCGGGCACGGTGACCCGCCCCTCGACGACCGCCTTGTCCGCCCCGAGCCGCACGAGCGCCGCGTCGGCCCGCCCGCCCAGCAGCAGCCCCAGGCTGGTGACCACCATGGTCTTGCCCGCGCCCGTCTCACCGGTGACGGCGGTGAACCCGGGCGACAGCTCGACGACCGCGTCATCGATGACTCCGAGCGACCGTATCCGCATCTCTTCCAGCACGGACAAGACCATACGAGGTCCGGGGCGGCGAGTGCGACCGCCCCGCCCTTGTCACTCCGGCGAGTGGTGCGGCGCCCCGCGCCACCCGGTGGTGGGCAACGCGAACTTCGCCACCAGCCGGTCGGTGAAGGACGCGTGGTGCAGCCGGGCCAGCCGCACCGGCACGGCCCCACGCCGCACCTCCACCCGCGCCCCGGGCGGCAGCTCGATGGTCCGCCGCCCGTCGCACCACAGGACACCGGGCTGGATGTGCGGCAGCACCTCCACGGCGAGCACCGAGTCCGGCGAGGTGACCAGCGGCTTCGCGAACAGCGCGTGCGCGCTGATCGGCACCATCAGCAGGGCCTCCACCTCGGGCCACACCACCGGCCCCCCGGCGGAGAACGCGTACGCCGTGGAACCCGTGGGCGTCGACAGCACGACCCCGTCGCAGCCGAACCCCGTCACCGGCCGCCCGTCGATCTCCAGGACGACTTCCAGCAGCTTCTCGGCGCCGGCCTTCTGCACGGCCGCCTCGTTCAGCGCCCAGTCCGTGTGCACGATGTCCCCGTTGCGGTGCACGACGACATCGACGGTCATCCGCTCCTCGACCTCGTAGGACCGCGCCACGACCCGGTCGACCACCCGGTCGAGGTCGTCCCGTTCGGCCTCCGCGAGGAACCCGACGCGGCCGAGGTTGACACCGAGCATCGGCACGCCGGACGCCCGCGCGAACTCGGCGCCGCGCAGCAGCGTGCCGTCGCCGCCGAGCACGATCAGCAGCTCGCAGCCGTCCAGGCACTGCGGGGTCGCCTCCTTGACCAGCCGCACCTCCTCGGGCAGCGGCAGGTCGCGCGCCTCGTCCTCCAGGACCCGTACCCCGATGTCGTGCCGCAGCAGGCCCTTCACCACGAGTTCCGCGCTGCGGATCGCGGCCGGCCGCCCGGTGTGGGCGAGCAGGAAAACAGTTCGCGCTCGGTTCTGTGTCAACGCGGCCCCTCCGCCACTGCTCGGTCGACGTCGGCCGGGTCCAGGGCGGGCGACCCGGCGCGCAGCCAGAGAAAGTACTCGACGTTCCCGGACGGCCCGGGCAGCGGACTGGCGGTGACACCCTTCACGCCCAGCCCCAGCTCCCACGCCTTGTCCGCCACACCCCGCACGGCCTCCGCCCGCAGCTGCGGACTCCGTACGACACCCCCGCTGCCCAGCCGCTCCTTCCCCACCTCGAACTGCGGCTTGACCATCATCACCAGGTCGGCGTCCGGCGTCACGCACCGCGCCAGCGCGGGCAGCACCAGGCCGAGCGGGATGAAGGACAGATCCCCCACGACAAGATCCACAGGTTCCCCATCGATCGCCTCGAGCGTCAACTCGCGTACGTTCGTACGGTCCTTGACGGTGACGCGTTCATCACTCTGGAGCGACCAGGCGAGTTGCCCGTAGCCGACGTCGACGGCGACGACGTGTGCGGCGCCCGCCCGCAGCAGGACATCGGTGAAGCCGCCGGTGGAGGCACCGGCGTCCAGCGCGCGCCGCCCCTCGACGACGAGCCCCCGGGGGACGAACGCCTCGAGCGCGCCGGCGAGCTTGTGGCCGCCCCGGGAGACGTAGTCGGGGTCGCTGTCGTCGGAGGCGACCACGATGGCGGCGGCGGTCTCCACCTGCGTGGCGGGCTTGGTCGCGACGGTCTTGCCGACGGTGACCCGCCCGGCGGCGATCAGCTGGCTGGCGTGCTCGCGCGAGCGCGCGAGCTTCCGGCGGACCAGCTCCGCGTCCAGACGGCGGCGTGCGACTCCTGCCACGTTCGGTTCAGCTCCTGTGTCGGTACGGCTGTGGGTGCGCCGGTGAAGGCGTGGGGGGCGCCGGAGGTCCCGGGCGGGCGTCGAGCGCGGTGAGCGCCTCGCGCAGCGCCCCGTGTACATCCTCGTACACCTCCATGTGCCCGTCGGTGGCGAGGTGGTCGACGTCACCGAGCCGCTCCAGGGCCGCGTCCACGCCCGCGTTGCCGGTGGGGGTGCGGGGGACGTCCAGGGGGGTGGGGTCGTCGGGGGCCAGGGGGTCGTCGGCGGGTTCCGCAGGGGCGTGCGCGGACGCCGAGGCGGAGTCCTCCGCTGGAGCGCCCGCGGGGTCGTGCGCGGGGGCCCCGGTGTCCTGGTCCTCGGCCGCCGCTTCCGCCGGGGCCTCCGTCTCGGGCACAGAGTCGCTCATGCCCAGACGCTACCTCGCGGCGCTGGGGTACCGTCGGTCGCGATGGCCACGATCGAGGAGTGCCGCCGAGCACTCGAGAAGCTCTCCGACAACATGGCGAGCGCGGAAGGGGACGTCCGTGAGGCGGCGGCCCTGGACCGCTCGGTGAGCTGCCACATCAAGGACCTCGACGTCACCTTCGTGGGCCGTATGAGGGGCGGCCGGATCGAGGTGCGGGACACCGTCCAGGGGCCGCCGCCCGAGAAGGCCCAGATCCGGCTCGCGATGGCCGGCGACGACCTGGTCGCGCTGGTGGGCGGGGAGCTGCACTTCGCCACGGCCTGGGGGTCGGGCCGGGTGAAGCTGGAGGCGAGTCTGCTGGACCTGTTCCGGCTCAGGAAGCTTCTGTAGCGCCGGCGCCGCGTCCGGCCCCCACCCGTGCCGCCGCCGTGCGGGCCCGTGCCGTGCGCGCGGCCGGCACCACCAGCGGGGTCCCCGTCTCGGGGTCCTCGATGACCTGGCAGCGCAGCCCGAAGACCTCCCGCACCAGTTCGGCCGTGACGACGTCGTTCGGCGCGCCCTGGGCGACGACCCTTCCGGCGCGCAGGGCGATGAGGTGGGTGGCGTAGCGGGCGGCGTGGTTGAGGTCGTGCAGCACGGCGACGAGGGTGCGCCCCTGCTCCTCGTGCAGCTCGGCGCACAGGTCCAGGACGTCGATCTGGTGCTGGATGTCCAGATACGTCGTCGGCTCGTCGAGCAGCAGCAGCGGTGTCTGCTGGGCGAGCGCCATGGCGATCCACACGCGCTGCCGCTGACCGCCCGACAGCTCGTCGACATACCGTTCGGCGAGCTCGGCGACGCCCGTCCGCTCCATGGAGTCCCGTACGACCCGCTCGTCCTCGGCCGACCACTGCCGCAGGATGCCCTGATGCGGATAGCGGCCGCGGCCCACCAGGTCGCCGACGGTGATCCCGTCGGGCGCGATCGACGACTGCGGCAGCAGGCCGAGCGTCCGGGCGACCTTCTTGGCGGGCATCGCCTGGATGACCTGCCCGTCGAGCAGCACACGCCCCTGGGTGGGCTTGAGCATCCGGGACAGCGCCCGCAGCAGCGTGGACTTGCCGCACGCGTTCGGGCCGACGATCACCGTGAAGGAGTTGTCGGGTATCTCCACCGACAGCTGCTCGGCGATGACCCGCTGGTCGTAGGCGAGGGTGACGTTGTCGGCGGACAGACGGTTCACGGTGCTCCTCCTGCTGTTCTCGTGCCGCTCGCTGACGGAGTCGTGGCCGGGCTCATGGCGGGGCCCGTGGCCGGGCTCAGGACCGGGCTCTGGACCGGGCTCGTGGCGGGTGCTCATATCCGGCCCTTCCTGCGCTCGGCGACCAGCAGCCAGAGCAGGTACACGCCGCCGAGCACACCGGTGACCACGCCGACGGGCAGCTGGTCGGCGCCGAAGGCGCGCTGCGAAGCCCAGTCGGCGGTGACGAGCAGGGCGGCGCCCATGCACAGGGACGGCACCAGATTCGGGCCGGGTGAGCGGGTGAGGCGCCGGGCGAGCTGCGGGGCGGTCAGGGCGACGAAGGCGACCGGACCGGCCGCGGCGGTGGCGGCCGCGGTGAGCAGGACGGCCGAGGCCATCAGCAGCAGCCGTACGCGCTCCACGCGCACCCCGAGGGCGTACGCCGTGTCGTCGCCCATCTCCAGCATCCGCAGCCCGCGCGCGTTGCCGAGGACGAGCGGGAGGAGCACGGCGCACAGGATCAGCAGCGGCCGGACCTGGCTCCAGTCACGGCCGTTGAGCGAGCCCGCCATCCAGACGACCGCGCGGGCCGCGTCGACGAAGTCGGCCTTGGTGATCAGGTAGCCGTTGACCGCGGTGGCGACCGCGTTGACGCCGATGCCGACGAGGACCAGCCGGTATCCGTGCACACCCCGCCTCCAGGCGAGGAGGTAGACGGCGATCCCGGTCACCAGGCCGCCGGTGAGCGCGCCGAGGGTGACCGCGGTGGCGCCGCCGGAGAACAGGACGATCACCGTGAGCGCGCCGGCCGTCGCACCCTGGGACAGGCCGAGGACGTCGGGGCTGCCCAGCGGGTTGCGCGAGACGGACTGGAACAGTGCCCCGCCCAGTCCGAGGCAGGCGCCGACCAGCAGCCCGACCAGGACGCGCGGCAGCCGCAGTTCACGGACGATGAACTCCTGGCCCGCGTCGCCCTGGCCGAACAGCGTCTTCAGCACGTCCGAGGCCGGGATCGGGAAGTCGCCGGTGCCGATCAGCACGACGCTCGCGGCGAGCGCGGCCAGCACCAGCAGGACGACGACGGTCAGCGCCCGGGCGTCCAGACGGAAGGACAGCCCGCCCGGGGTGCGGACGGCCCGTGCGGTACGCGCCGCCGTGGCGGTGCGAGAAACGCGGGCGGCAGCGGCGGCGGGGGTGCGGGTGGTGGTGCGGGTCGTCTTCACAGCTGGGCCGTCCTCCGCCGCCGTACGAGCAGGATGAACACCGGGCCGCCGATGATCGCGGTGACGACCCCGACCTGGACCTCGGCGGGCCGGGCGACGAGCCGTCCGACGACGTCGGCGCCGAGCAGCAGCACCGGCGAGAGGATCGTGGCGTAGGGCAGGATCCAGCGCAGGTCGGGCCCGGTGAAGGAGCGGACGACGTGCGGGATCATCAGCCCGACGAAGACGATCGGCCCGCAGGCCGCGGTCGCGGCCCCGCACAGCACGGTCGCGGCGAGCATGGCGAGCGCCCGGGTGCGGTTGAGGTTCACCCCGAGGGCGCGGGCGGTGTCGTCACCCATCGCGACCGCGTTGAGCGGCCGGGCGAGCAGCAGCGCGAGGACCGTGCCGGCCAGGCAGAACGGCAGCACCTGGACGATGGTCGCGTCGGTGGCGGAGGCCAGGGATCCCACGGTCCAGAAGCGCATCTTCCCGAGCGCCGCGTCGTCCATGATCATGACGGCCTGGAGATAGCCGTAGAGCGCGGCGCCGATCGCGGTTCCGGCGAGCGCGAGCCGTACGGGCGTGGCGCCCCGGCCACCGCCGAGGAACCACACCAGCGCGCCCACCGCGGCGGCGCCGAGGAAGGCGAACCAGACGTAGCCGCTCAGGCTGGTGACACCGAACCAGGTGATCGCGGTGACGACGGCGGCCGACGCGCCCGCGTTGATGCCGAGGATCCCCGGGTCGGCCAGCGGATTGCGGGTCAGCGCCTGCAACACGGCCCCGGACAGCCCGAGCGCGGCCCCGGCGAGCAGACCGAGGAGGGTCCGGGACAACCGCTCGCCGACCACGACGTCGCCGTAGGTCCCCGAGTCCTGGAACAGGCCGTGCCAGACCTGGTCCAGAGAAAGCTCCTTCGCCCCGACGGCGATGCTCGCCAGGGCGACGAGGACCAGGATCACGGCGGAGAGAAGGAGCCCAAGGGCTCGCATCCCACGACGGGTCGGTGGCGCCGCGGCCACGGCCGCGCGCTCTTCCGGAGGACTGTCGACCAACACGGGGTTAGGTTAGCCTACCCTCGCTACCGCCTCGACAGGGCGTCAGCGTACGCGCCGGAGAGCCTGCCGCTTCACAGCCCCAGCCGCGCCAGTGCCTTCCCCCCGTCCAGCTCGCACCCGCTCTCGCCGCCCGCCGTCCACGCCGCCGCGCACAGCGCGCGCAGCCCGTCCAGCGACTCCCCGTCGCCGGTCAGCTCCAGACGCTCCGCACCGGCCGTCGCCGTCCACCCACCGCACCGGAAACCATCACCCTCCCGGGTGATCTTCGGCTGCCCGGTGAGCAGCCCGCGCAGATCCGCGTCCACGTACGTCGGCCGGTGCTGCGGCGGCGCGGCGAGCAGCCGTGCCCCGTCGGTGACCCCGGTCAGCACCAGCAGCGAGTCGACCCCGCCGTTGAAGGCGCCCTCGATGTCCGTGTCCAGCCGGTCCCCGACGACCAGGGGCCGCCGCGCGCCCGTGCGCAGGATCGTCTCGCGGTGCATCGGCGGCAGCGGCTTGCCCGCCACCTGCGGCTCCGCGCCCGTCGCGATCCGCACGACCTCCACCGCCGCGCCGTTGCCGGGCGCGATGCCCCGCGCGCTCGGGATCGTGAGATCGGTGTTGGAGGCGAACCACGGCACCCCGCGCGCGATGGCGTAGCAGGCCTCCGCGAAACGCCCCCACGGCAGCTGAGGCCCGCCGAAGCCCTGCACCACCGCCACCGGTTCGTCGTCGGCGGACTCCACCGGCTCGAGACCGCGCTCGCGCAGCGCCACCCGCAGCCCCTCGCCACCGATGACCAGCACCCGCGCGCCCCGCGGCACCTGGTCGGCGATCAGCCGGGCCACGGCCTGCGCCGATGTGACGACATCGGATGCCTGAGCCGGTATGCCCAGCTCGGTGAGGTGCGCGGCCACCGCGTCCGGGGGACGCAGCGCGTTGTTGGTGACGTACGCCAGGTGCATGCCGCCCGCGCGGGCGGCGGCCAGCGAATCGACCGCGTGCGCGATCGCGCTGCCCCCCGCGTACACCACCCCGTCCAGATCGAGCAGGGCCGTGTCGTACGCCTCGCTCAGGGCCTGCCCACTGCCCTCGGGCCTCGTCCTGACGCCCTGGCTCATTCCGCATCGCTCCTCGTGGTACCGGCTTTCCCCCGATCATCCCCCATGCCACTGACACACGTACGATGCCGGGATGAACACAGCAGGTCACTCACCGGCACCAACGCGCCGGGGCCTCGAACTCACCCCGTTCCGAGGCCTTCGCTACGACCCCGAACGGGTCGGCAGCCTCGCCGCCGTGACGTCCCCGCCGTACGACGTCGTCGTACGCCCCGACGGCCTGCACCACCTCCAGTCCGCCGACCCCCACAACATCGTCCGCCTGATCCTCCCCCAGGCCGGCACGCCCTCGGCCCGCAACGAGCAGGCGGCCGACACCCTGCGCCGCTGGCTGTCCGAGGGCGTCCTGACCGCCGACCCCGAACCGGGCCTGTACGTCTACGAGCAGCGCGACGGCGACGGGATGCTGCAACGCGGACTGATCGGCGCGCTGCGCGTGTCGGACCCGGAGGACGGCGTGGTGCTGCCGCACGAGGACGTGATGCCGCACGTCGTCGCCGACCGCGCGGCCCTGATGCGGGCCACCCGCACCAACCTCGAACCCCTGCTGCTCACCTACCGCGGCAACGGCTCCACCGCGGCCACCGCCGTCGTCGTCGAACGCACCGCCGCCCGGCCTCCCCTGCTGGCGACGACCACCGAGGACGGCTTCCACCACCGCCTGTGGGCCGTCACCGACCCCGCCGACCTGGCCGCCATCGGCGACGACCTGGCCCGGTACCAGGCGCTGATCGCCGACGGCCACCATCGCTGGGCCACCTACCGGCGGCTGCGCGCCGAGCACCTCTCCCCCAGCGCCTGGGACTACGGCCTGGTCCTCCTGGTCGACACCGCCCGCTACCCGCTCAGGGTCCGCGCCATCCACCGCCTGCTGCACGGCGTGCCGGTCGCCGACGCGGTGTCCGCGCTGGACGGCCTGTTCCGCGTACGGCGGCTGGAGCTGCCCCTGGCCGAGGCCCTGGCGGTCCTCGCTGACGCGGCCTGCGCGGGCAACGCCTTCCTGCTCGCGGGCGACGGCGCCTTCCACCTCGTGGACCACCCGGACCCCGCGCTGCTGGCCCGCACGGTTCCGTCCGACCGCCCGGCGGCCTGGCGCACGCTGGACGCGACCGTCCTGCACGCCGCGCTCCTCGACCACGTCTGGCACATCCCCGAGGACGATCCGACCCGTATCGCGTACATCCACGACACGGCCGCCACCGTGGCGAAGGCCGAACGCGACGGCGGTACGGCCGTCCTGCTGCATCCGGTCCGCGAGGAGGTCGTCCGCGACCTGGCCCGCCAGGGCGTCACGATGCCCCGCAAGTCGACCTCGTTCGGCCCGAAGCCGGCGACGGGGCTGGTGCTGCGGGCTCTGGACCTGTGACACAGGGACAGGAGAGGGGTGGCCCCGACCGGCTTCCCGGTCGGGTCGACGCGATGACCCCGATCGGCCGCGGTCAGCGTCAGCTGATCATCGGCGACCGCCAGACCGGCAAGACCGCCCTGGCCGTCGACACGATCAT
>NZ_JBEXZD010000073.1:0-41712 GCF_040628575.1 Streptomyces sp. NPDC006393 | reverse complement strand
GCGGGATCCCGCCGAACAGCACCCGCATGTCGTCGACCGAGTCGATGGCGACACCGACCTTGCCGACCTCGCCGTGCGCGATCGGCGCGTCGGAGCGTGCGCCCGCCTCGACGGCCTCCTGGACGTAGGTGTGCACGCCGTCCTCGGGGAAGAGCGTCGAGGTGTGCAGGCATACAAATGAATTCAAGACACTTGGATCTACTTTGGTTGTCGCTGCATTATCTAAATAAATCACTGATAACACTTCACTTTCTACATTTTTTACTTTGCTAATTCTATATACTACTTTCCAAATATTCTTAATATCGTTTATTTACATTTTGAGAATGCAATGCGGAATTATTTGTTCAGTTCAACTATAATTATATCGTTATTTAACTAATAAAAAGCTTTTCTAAATAAGCATACTCATGCATTATACTATTTTTTTGTAAAAATAAAAGACATGACTTCCAATAAAATGGAAACCATGTCTTGATATCAATTCAAATCGTTATGATTTAATTACTTGCTCTTCAATATGTTTCGTAATTCCGGGTTCTACACTTTCAAGTGCTTGTTCTGAAATTTCAATAGAACGCTTATAACGATTGTTTTTAAATAAACGTTCTGCTTCATTTAAGCTTTTATCAACACTTTGGTGATCTTTACGATATCTGTTACCATATTGAATTAATTTTTCAGCATAAACTGCATTAATTAATACATCGTTCGCCTCATCTTCAAATGTATTCATTTGAATGACGATTTTAGCAACTTTATCTTTTAATTGTTTGACGTGAATTGGTCTTTGACTAAATTGTTCATCAACTTCACGCACCTCATAATCGATTTCATTCTTCATAATAATGAAGCGTTCTGGCACACTTGTTAAGTTTGAATCAAATATTAGCAGACGGTAACTACACAAATGCAAGTCCTGATAAACAACATGCATACAATGATGCAGTTAACCACGCACAACAATTAATAGATGGTGTGCCAAACGTTATTGTGTCACCAAGTGACATACAAAATGCATTAAATCACGTGAACCAAGCTAACAATGACTTGAATGGTAATGCTAACCTTATTAATGCTAAACAACAGGTAACACAAGCGCTTGATCAATTACCAAATTTAAATCAAGCACAACGTGATGAATTTAATAAGCAAATCAATCAAGCATTACAAGTACCTGATGTTAACGCGATTCAACAAGCTGCAGAAAAACTTAACGATGCAATGACAGCCTTGAAACAAGGCATCGCAAATAAAGACGATATCAAAGGTAGCGAAAATTATCATGATGCAGATCCGGATAGACAAACAGCATTTGATGATGCTATCAATCATGCAGATACATTATTAAATGAGCAAAACAATCCAACTATGGATCCAGACACAATCAAACAAGCATTAGCTAATGTTAATGAAGCTAATCATAATTTAAACGGCGACCAAAAACTTGCCACTGCTCAACAAGATGCTAAAACAACACTAGGTACATTAGATCATTTAAACCAAGCACAAATTGATGCATTAACTCAACAAATTGATCAAGCGCCAGATATTGCCGCAACGAACAAAATTAAACAAAATGCTGAAAGTTTAAATAATGCCATGAATCAATTAGATCAAGCATTACAAACTAAAGCAGATACGTTAGGTAGTATCAATTATTCAGATGCAGATCAACCTAAGAAAGATGCTTATAACGATGCAGTAACACTTGCAGAAAGTATCGTAGATCATAATAGTCAAAACAATGCATCTCAAGATGATATCGCACAAGCGTTAAAACAACTTAACGATGCTAAAGATGCATTAAATGGTAATTCAAACGTTGAAAATGCGAAACAGGAAGCGATTGAGCAAATTAATAACGCACAAGATTTAAATCCTGCACAAAAAGAAGCATTAAAACAACAAGTGAATTTAGCAAATACTGTAAATGATGTAAATCAAGTTAAAGCTACAACAAGTAATTTAGATCAAGCAATGTCCGCATTGAAACAAGGTATTGCAGACAAAGATCAAACAATAGCAGACGGTAATTACACAAATGCTAACCCAGATAAACAACAAGCATATAGTGAAGCAATCAATCATGCCGAACAAATTATCAATGGTACTCCGAATGCAATCGTAGATCCACAAGCTATTACTAACGCTTTACATCAAGTGGATCAAACGAAAGGCGATTTGAATGGTAATGATAATACTTCGCCAGCCCGAATCCGACAGGTCATCCTTCACAGGCGGCTGACGAAGGGTTGCGCATGACTGCGCTCAATCGTGTCCCGTCGTTCATGCGCCGCACGGACCCTGGTGACGAACCCTCACTGGTGCTTGTAGTGCTTGATCGACGTGTCCTTGGCGGCCTCGTCGGCGAAGCCCTGGATCTTCTTGATGGCCTCCGCCGGGGTGAGGCGGCCGGCCATCATCTCGCCGAGACCGGCCACACCGATCTTCTCCTTCTGAAGCTGCACGTACCAGTCCTGGAGCCGCGGGTTCACCACGTTGGTGCCGGCCTTCTCCAGCGCCGCCACGCCGGACTTCAGGCCCGGGGTCAGCTCGATGCCGTCGGTGCCGCCGTTGTACGCGGTCAGCGACTTCACCTTGGAGGTGAAGTTCTTGGAGGACGCCTCGCTGAGCATGATGCGCAGCTGCTCCATGCCACCCGCGGGGTTGGCGGCCTTGGAGGGGACGATGAAGGGCTCGCCGCCGGAGGCCCAGATGGTGCCGAACGGCATCTTGTCGGAGCTGTCGATGCCGCTGGGCGCCGACACGGCGAGGTTGAAGTCCTGCGGGATCACGGAGGCGGATTCGTTCTCCACCCAGGAGCCGTTCGGGATGAACAGCGCCTTGCCCTTGGCCCAGGCGGTCTGCGACTGGATGTGGTCCAGGCCCGGGGTGCCCTTGAGGATGTAGCCCTTCTTGTAGAGCTCGTAGTACGCCTCGAAACAGGTCTTGACCGCCGGGTGCTTCCAGGCGTTCGGCTCCAGGTTGTCGATGGCGTCCAGGACCTCGCGGCCGCCGACCTTGGCGATCATCGGGTACAGCGAGAAGGGGATGTAGTACGGGTACTTGCCGGCGTAGGTCCAGCCGGCCATGCCCTTCTTCTTGGCCTTCTCGCAGACCTTGAGCATCTCGTCCCAGGTCTCGGGGTACTTCTCGTCGAGCGAGTCCAGCGCCTTCTGCGAGTACCAGACGCCGTAGACCGTGTAGGCGTAGTACATGATCCAGACCGGCTTGCCGTCGAACTGGCCCATCTCGACGATGCCCGGCCGCAGCGTGTCGCGGACCTTCTTGTTCGGGTCGTCGTACGACGGCGCGTCCAGCAGCGGGGTCAGGTCCGCGAGCTGGTTCTTGCCGACCAGTCCGCCCATGTCCATCTGCTCGGCGCCGGAGTTGTCGATGAGGTCCGGCGGGGTTCCGCCGTTGAACCGCGGCGAGAGCGTGGACTGGATCTTCTGGATGGCGGAGAACTTCACCTTCGCCTTCGGGAAGTCCTTCTCATAGATCTTGACCGCGTCCTCGGCGTACTCCTTGCCGAAGCCGCCGTCGAAGAGGACGAATTCCATCTGGGCGGTGTCATTGACCCCCAGCGGATTCTTCGCGGTCTTCTTGCCCGACTTGGCCTTGTCCTGTCCGTCGCCACCGCCACTGGCGCACGCCGACAGGAAGCTCATCGCGGGTACGGAGATCAGGCCGAGAGCCGCGGACCGCTTGATCAGGTCGCGGCGGCCGACGCCTCCGTGGTTCTCGGCGGAAGTGGATCCCATGCGCAAGTCCTCGCCTTCTCCAGGACTCAGGCGGTGAACCGGATCCTCCCCGGCACCGCGTAAGGCCAAGCTGGGTCGTGCAGAAAGTACTTCGTGCGTCTTCTACCGGGATCGCTGGGAAAACAAGGAGGCGGACGCGTTTCGCACGTCAAACCACCTTTCCGGCTCCCCCCGGGCCCGCCCCCGCACGGTCGAACGGCTTCGCGGACGCCGACAGGTATAGTCCACTTCGGGCGGACGGAGCAAGATCGAAGACAAGGTTCGCTGTCGGTCTTATCCGAGTTGAGACCTCGCGGAAATATGAGCCGCCTGTGGCCTCCTTGAGGGAAATATCCCGGACTTCACGCCCGAATGCCACACACAACACCCTTGACATCACTGGTCACTTGACTCCCTACTGGTGCTTGCGCCGAATTTGACAACGTTGTCCGGCGCGGGAGAACCAGGGAGGGTGCCCTCGTATGCAGCGCAGAGCACGGCACAGATGGAGTACGGCGGTCGTTCTGGCGGCCGCCTTCGTCATGGCCGTAGGTTCCCAGGGGGCGGCGATCGCCCTGCCCGGCAAGGCCCCGGCCGCCGCGAGCGAGTTCAGCTCCTCGTTCGAGGCCGGCGACCCGGCACCGGACTGGCTGAACACGGTCGACACCGCGCCGGACGGCGGCAAGCGCGCCTCGGGCGTGGACGGTGGCTACAGCACCGGCATTCCCGGCAATGTGGACGACCATGTCACGGATCTGCGGGCCAGCGGTGAGAACACGGGCAGCGGCGAGGTCAAGGAGAACCTCGTCGACGGAGAGTCGGGCACCAAGTGGCTGACGTTCGAGCCCACCGGCTGGGTCGAGTTCGACTTCGACAAACCAGTGAAAATCACCCGATACGCCCTCACATCCGCCAACGACTACGCCGAGCGCGACCCCAAGGACTGGACCCTCCAGGCCTCCACCGACGGCAAGGACTGGAAGACCGTCGACTCCCGCTCCGGCGAGTCCTTCTCCGAACGTTTCCAGACGAAGACATACGATCTGGCCGAACCGGCCGAATACCAGCACTTCCGGCTCGACATCACGAGGAACAACGGCGCTTCGAACATAGTCCAGCTCGCCGACGTGCAGTTCTCCACCGGCGACGACGGCGGCACGGTCCCGCAGGACATGCTCTCCCTCGTCGACCGCGGCCCGAGCGGCTCGCCGACCGCGAAGTCCGGGGCCGGCTTCACGGGCAAGCGGGCGCTGCGCTACGCCGGCCGGCACACCGCCCAGGGGCGGGCGTACTCGTACAACAAGGTCTTCGACGTCGACGTCAAGGTCTCCCGCGACACCCAGTTGTCGTACCGCATCTACCCGTCGATGGCGGACGGCGACCGCGACTACGACGCCACCAACGTCGCCGTGGACCTGGCCTTCACCGACGGCACGTACCTGAGCGGACTGGGCGCCACCGACCAGCACGGCTTCACGCTCAGCCCGCAGGGGCAGGGCGCCGCCAAGACGCTCTACGTCAACCAGTGGAACAACGTCGTCTCGCGCATCGGCTCGGTCGCGGCCGGCAAGACGATCGACCGGATCCTGCTCGCCTACGACTCCCCCACCGGACCGGCGAAGTTCCGCGGCTGGCTGGACGACGTGTCGATCAAGCGCGCGGCCCCCGAGCGGCCGAAGGCGCACCTGGCGGACTACGCGCTGACCACCCGCGGCACCAACTCCAGCGGCAGCTTCTCGCGCGGCAACAACTTCCCCGCGACCGCCCTGCCGCACGGCTTCAACTTCTGGACGCCGGTGACCAACGCGTCCTCGCTGAGCTGGCTGTACGAGTACGCACGTGCGAACAACAGCGACAATCTGCCGACGATCCAGGCCTTCAGCGCCAGTCACGAGCCGAGCCCGTGGATGGGTGACCGGCAGACCTTCCAGGTGATGCCGTCCGCCGCCTCCGGCACCCCGGACACCGACCGCACCGCCCGCGCCCTCGCCTTCCGGCACGAGAACGAGACCGCGCGCCCCTACTACTACGGCGTGACGTTCGAGAACGGCCTCAAGGCGGAGATGACGCCGACCGACCACGCCGCCGCCCTGCGCTTCACCTACCCGGGCGACGACGCGAGCGTCCTGTTCGACAACGTCACGGACCAGGCGGGCCTGACCCTGGACAAGGAGCACGGGGTCGTCACCGGCTACTCGGACGTGAAGTCCGGGCTGTCCACGGGCGCCACCCGCCTCTTCGTCTACGGCGTCTTCGACAAGCCGGTCAAGGACGGCTCCTCCAGTGGCGTCAAGGGCTACCTGCGCTTCGACGCGGGCGACGACCACACCGTCACCCTGCGCCTGGCCACCTCGCTCATCAGCGTCGACCAGGCCAAGGACAACCTGCGCCAGGAGATCCCGGACGGCACCTCCTTCGACACCGTCAAGGCGCGCGCCCGGCACACCTGGGACAAGCTGCTCGGCAAGGTCGAGATCCAGGGCGCCACTCCGGACCAGCTGACCACGCTGTACTCCAGCATGTACCGGCTGTACCTGTACCCGAACTCGGGCTTCGAGAAGGTCGGCGGCAAGGACCAGTACGCCTCCCCCTTCACGCCGATGCCCGGCCAGGACACGCCGACGCACACCGGCGCGAAGATCGTCGACGGCAAGGTGTACGTCAACAACGGCTTCTGGGACACCTACCGGACCACCTGGCCGGCGTACTCGCTGCTGACGCCCTCTCAGGCCGGTGAGATGGTCGACGGGTTCGTGCAGCAGTACAAGGACGGCGGCTGGACCTCCCGCTGGTCCTCCCCCGGCTACGCGGACCTGATGACCGGCACCTCCTCGGACGTGGCCTTCGCCGACGCCTACGTCAAGGGCGTCCCCATGGACGCCGAGGCGGCCTACGACGCGGCCGTGAAGAACGCCACGGTCGTGCCCCCGTCCTCCGGCGTGGGCCGCAAGGGCATGAGCACCTCCCCCTTCCTCGGCTACACCAGCACCGCGACCGGCGAGGGCCTGTCCTGGGCGATGGAGGGCTACGTCAACGACTACGGCATCGCGCAGATGGGCCAGGCCCTCTACAAGAAGACGGGCGAGAAGCGCTACCAGGAGGAGTCGCAGTACTTCCTCAACCGGGCCCAGGACTACGTGAAGCTGTTCGACCCGAAGGCGGGCTTCTTCCAGGGCCGGGACGCCAAGGGCAACTGGCGCGTCGACTCCGCGAAGTACGACCCGCGTGTGTGGGGCTACGACTACACGGAGACCGACGGCTGGGGCTACGCCTTCACCGCCCCGCAGGACAGCCGGGGCCTGGCCAACCTCTACGGCGGCCAGAAGGCCCTCGGGGACAAGCTCGACACCTACTTCTCCACTCCGGAGACGGCGTCCTCCGAGTTCGCCGGCTCCTACGGCGGGATCATCCACGAGATGACCGAGGCGCGGGACGTGCGCATGGGCCAGTACGGCCACTCCAACCAGGTCGCCCACCACGTCACGTACATGTACGACGCGGCCGGTGAGCCCTGGAAGGCGCAGGCGAAGGTCCGCGAGGTGCTCTCCCGGCTCTACGTCGGCAGCGAGATCGGCCAGGGCTACCACGGCGACGAGGACAACGGCGAGCAGTCGGCCTGGTACCTCTTCTCCTCGCTCGGCTTCTACCCGCTGGTCATGGGCAGCGGCGACTACGCCATCGGCTCCCCGCTGTTCACCAAGGCGACCGTCCATCTGGAGAACGGCCGCGACCTGGTGATCAAGGCGCCGAAGAACAGTGCGAAGAACATCTACGTGCAGGGCGTGCGGTTCAACGGCCACGCGTGGAACTCGACGAACCTGCCGCACTCGCTGCTCTCCAAGGGCGGCGTCCTGGAGTTCGACATGGGCCCGCGGCCGTCGAAGTGGGGCACGGGGAAGAACGCGGCGCCCGTGTCGATCACGACCGGCGACAAGGCGCCGAGCCCGCGCGCGGACGTGCTGAAGGGTGACGGCGCCCTGTTCGACGACACCTCGTCGACGGACGCGACGGTGACGAGCGTGGACCTGCCGGTGACCGGCGCCACCAAGGCCGTTCAGTACACCCTGACCTCGTCCGGCGACCACACGAAGGCCCCGACGGGCTGGACCCTCCAGGCGTCCACCGACGGCACGCACTGGACGACGGTGGACAAGCGCTCCGGCGAGTCCTTCACCTGGGACAAGCAGACCCGCCCGTTCACGATCGCCACGCCGGGCACCTACGAGAAGTACCGCCTGGTCCTGGACGGCACGGCGACGCTGGCGGAGGTGGAGCTGCTGGCCTGACGCGACCTGAGGACATGTGGGGCGGGCCCTGTTCGGGCCCGCCCCACATGGCGTGCTGCGTATGGCTACGGGATGTGGGAGCGCTTCCGGGCGGCGGGTTCCGGTCCACCGCCTATTGGGAGCGCTCCCACTTCAGGGCGAACGTAGCGCGAACCGAGACGGCTGTAAACGGCTGCGGCACGGATCGGTGGGTCAAGGGCGCGCCATGGCCTCGCGACCACGGGTGAACCTCGCCTTCGTACGGAGGACCACCACGCGCAATCACGTCCACACTGGCGCCCATGGGAGCAGCACAGACCACGCCCCAGTGCGGCAGGCCCACCGAGGACACCTGGATGTTCGCGCCGGCCGACGGCTGGACCTACGACCAGGTCAAGCACCTGGACCTGCCCTTCGACTGGGAACTCGTGGACGGAGTGATCAGGGTCCGTGGACGGACCAAGCTCTGGCACAACCACGTACGGGACGGGCTGGCGAGCGCTCTGAGTGCCGCTCGACGGGAGCCGTACCAGGTCGTGGCCGGGCAGTGCGTCATGGTCGACGACCGCAACACCCCGAAGCCGGACCTGATCGTCTTCGACCCCCGGAAGCTGGACTTCTTCGAACTCGAGTGCGTCCCGGTGGACAAGCTCGTCCTCGTCGTCGAGGTCGCCTCCCCCTGCTCCCGCCAGGACGACCGGGTGCGGAAGCCCGCGCTCTTCGCGACGTGCAAGGTCCCCTGCTACTGGCGCGTCGAACTCGACCGGGACCAAAGGCTCGCCGTGCACGAGTACTGGCTCAACGCGGACACGCGTACGTACATCCCCGCCCCGATGCACCCCGTGCACCACGACAAGCTCGTCACCGAGGTGCCGTTCCCGGTCGAGGTCGATCTGGAGGCGCTCGTCGGCTTCTGAGCCGGCGCCTTCGCGGAACGGGCCGACAAAGAAGGAGGGCCGCGCCCCCGTCGCCGGGGATGCGGCCCAACTGCTCTTGCTGATCCGTTACTTGCTGATCAGGCTGCGCAGCACGTACTGCAGGATGCCGCCGTTGCGGTAGTAGTCCGCCTCACCGGGGGTGTCGATGCGGACGACCGCGTCGAACTCGACACCGGTGTCGGTGGTGACCTTCACCGTGCGCGGGGTGCGGCCCTCGTTGAGCTCGGTGACGCCGGAGATGGAGAAGGTCTCCTCGCCGGTCAGGCCGAGGGAGGCCGCGGACTGGCCCTCAGGGAACTGGAGCGGCAGGACGCCCATGCCGATGAGGTTCGAGCGGTGGATGCGCTCGTAGCTCTCGGCGACGACGGCCTTGACGCCGAGGAGCGCGGTGCCCTTGGCGGCCCAGTCGCGGGACGAGCCGGAGCCGTACTCCTTGCCGGCCAGGACGACGAGCGGGGTGCCGGCGGCCTGGTAGTTCTGCGAGGCGTCGTAGATGAAGGCGACCGGGCCGCCCTCCTGCGTGAAGTCGCGGGTGTAGCCGCCCTCGGTGCCCGGCGCGATCTGGTTGCGCAGGCGGATGTTGGCGAACGTGCCGCGGATCATCACCTCGTGGTTGCCGCGGCGGGAGCCGTAGCTGTTGAAGTCGCGGCGCTCGACGCCGTGCTCCGTGAGGTACTTGCCCGCCGGGGTGTCGGCCTTGATGGCGCCGGCCGGGGAGATGTGGTCGGTGGTGACCGAGTCGCCCAGCTTGGCGAGCACCCGGGCGCCGGTGATGTCCTCGACCGGGGCCGGCTCCATGCCCATGCCCTCGAAGTACGGGGGCTTGCGGACGTAGGTGGACTCGGTGTCCCACTCGAAGGTGTTGCCGGTCGGGATCGGCAGCGACTGCCACTGGGCGTCACCGGCGAACACGTCGGAGTAGGACTTGGAGAACATGTCCTCGCCGATCGCGTTGGCGACGACGTCGTTGACCTCGGACTCCGAGGGCCAGATGTCCTTCAGGTGGACCGGGTTGCCGTCCTGGTCCACACCGAGGGCGTCCTTGGTGATGTCCACCTTCATGGAGCCGGCGATGGCGTAGGCGACGACCAGCGGCGGGGACGCCAGGTAGTTCATCTTGACGTCGGGGTTGATCCGGCCCTCGAAGTTGCGGTTGCCGGACAGGACCGAGGTGACCGCGAGGTCGTGCTCGTTGACGGCCTTGGAGACCTCCTCCGGCAGCGGGCCGGAGTTGCCGATGCAGGTGGTGCAGCCGTAGCCGACGAGGTTGAAGCCCAGCTTGTCCAGGTACGGGGTCAGGCCGGCCTTGTCGTAGTAGTCCATGACGACCTTGGAGCCCGGCGCCAGGGTGGTCTTGACCCACGGCTTGCGGGTCAGGCCCTTCTCCACCGCCTTCTTGGCCACCAGCGCGGCGGCGACCATGACGTACGGGTTGGAGGTGTTGGTGCAGGAGGTGATGGCCGCGACGGTGACCGCGCCGTGGTCCAGCTCGTAGGTGCTGCCGTCGGGGGCGGTGACCGGAACCGGGTTGGACGGGGTGCCGTTGGGGTGGATGGCCGGGGCGTCGGAGGCCGGGAAGGACTCCTTGCCGGCCTCGTCGACGGTGTCGACGTAGTTGACGACGTCCAGCTTGAACTGCTGGGCCGCCTCGGCGAGGACGATGCGGTCCTGCGGGCGCTTGGGGCCGGCGATGGACGGCACCACGGTGGACAGGTCCAGCTCGAGCTTCTCGGAGTAGTCCGGCTCGGCGTTCGGGTCCAGCCAGAGGCCCTGCTCCTTGGCGTACGCCTCGACGAGCGCGAGCTGCTGCTCGGAGCGGCCGGTCAGGCGCATGTAGTTGATGGTCTCGTCGTCGATCGGGAAGATCGCGGCGGTCGAGCCGAACTCCGGCGACATGTTGCCGATGGTGGCGCGGTTGGCCAGGGAGGTGGCGGCGACGCCCTCGCCGTAGAACTCGACGAACTTGCCGACCACGCCGTGCTTGCGCAGCATCTCGGTGATGGTGAGCACCAGGTCGGTGGCGGTGGTGCCGGTGGGCAGCTCGCCGGTGAGCTTGAAGCCGACGACACGCGGGATGAGCATGGAGACCGGCTGGCCGAGCATGGCGGCCTCGGCCTCGATGCCGCCGACGCCCCAGCCGAGGACGCCGAGGCCGTTGACCATGGTGGTGTGCGAGTCGGTGCCGACCAGGGTGTCGGGGTAGGCCTTGCCGTCGCGGACCATCACGACGCGGGCCAGGTGCTCGATGTTCACCTGGTGGACGATGCCGGTGCCGGGCGGGACGACCTTGAACTCGTCGAAGGCGGTCTGGCCCCAGCGCAGGAACTGGTAGCGCTCGCGGTTGCGGCCGTACTCCAGCTCCACGTTCTGCTGGAAGGCGTCGTTGGTGCCGAACTTGTCGGCGATGACGGAGTGGTCGATGACCAGCTCGGCCGGGGCCAGCGGGTTGATCTTCGCCGGGTCGCCGCCGAGCTCCTTCACGGCCTCGCGCATCGTCGCGAGGTCCACGACGCAGGGAACGCCGGTGAAGTCCTGCATGATCACGCGGGCCGGCGTGAACTGGATCTCCTGCGACGGCTGGGCCTGGGAGTCCCAGGTGCCGAGGGCGCGGATGTGGTCGGCGGTGATGTTCGCGCCGTCCTCGGTGCGGAGCAGGTTCTCCAGCAGGACCTTCAGGCTGTAAGGCAGTCGGGCCGAGCCCTCGACCTTGTCAAGCCGGAAGATCTCGTACGACTCGTCGCCCACCTGCAGCGTGCTGCGGGCGTCGAAGCTGTTCGCCGACACGACAGTCTCCTTCATTGATGTGCGCGTACCACCACGATGCTGCCGCCACGGCATCTCGGCCATTCCGCTGAGGCAAGGCTAACTTAGGTAACCCTTACCAGGGTGGCGGCTGCGGTGCTCCTCGGCAGATATCTCGATGTCGAGATAACTCTAGTACATGGGGGCCGGATGGTCATGCGCGGCCCGCTGGCCTCTTGCGGCGAAGGGTGAGCGTTGCCGCGAGCCGGACTTCTTCGATGACGTACGGCGCGGCGGGTGGCATTGGGCGCCCTGCAGAGTGTCCGGTTCGGGGGTGTCACCGCTGGTACGCCTGTTTCGTCGCGGCAGCATTTAGTTTCAAACGCTACCGTATTGAATGAGTAGATGGCTGTACTGTGGCCTCATGACCGCCGACGTTCCTGACCGATCCACCGCCTCGCGTGCGACCGACCGCCCCGGGGACGCCTCGCCTTTCGCTCTCGGCCTGCTGCTGCGTCAGGCGCACTGGCGCGCGGCCGCGGTGATGGGGGAGGCGCTTCGGCCACTCGGTATCGAGTTGCGGCATTTCGCGGTGCTGATCGTGCTGGTCAACCGCGGGCCCACCGTGCAGCGGGACTTGGCGACGGCGACGGGGTCGGACAAGGCGGGAATCATGCGGGTCGTGGACGACCTGGAGCGAAAAGGGCTGGCCGTACGCAAGACCGTCCCGGGGGACCGGCGCGTGCGGGCAGTGGAGATCACGCCTCAGGGGCTCGAACTCTTCGATGCGGCCCATGTGGCGGCGGAGCCGCTGGCCGAGCGTCTCATTGCCGAACTGGAGCCCGGCGAGCCCGAGAAGCTGAAGGATCTGCTGACCCGGTTCGCCTATCGCGGGGACGACGAGCAGTAGGCCCGTCGGTTGCCGGCCGGCTGGGCGCGCTCGGTCGCACGCGGCCGTCGCGAGAATCCGGCCTCGAGAGTCGTGGCCATCCTCGCCCCACGCCGACGCCCGCTGCGGGCGTCGGTCAAGGCTGCGTCACCGATGCGGACCAACTCGTCCGCACGTCGCCCTCGTACGCATCGCCGTCGTATCGATGCGCGGCCCGCCGGCAGGTCACACGTACCACCGTTCCCTGGTCCGGGCCACCAGCCCCAGGCGCGGAGCACCGTCGTCATCGCCCACGGAGGGCACGCTCGGCGAGGGTGCCGTGTGAAGTCCTGGAGCCAGGCGTCACACGGCATCCACGGCCCGGCGGTTACGCGGCGAGGCGCTCCGCAAGTTCCTTGGCCTTGGTGGTCGCGTCCTCGAAGGCGCGCTCGCGGGAGGCCTCGTAGAGCGGGACCAGGTCGGACATCGCGGGGTTGCGGGGGGCCATGGTGAGTTCCGGGACGATGAAGTCGAGGTCCAGGCCGAGGGTCCCCTTGAGAACGGCCTCCAGGTAGTTCTGTACGAACTCGAAGCCCTCGCGCGGAGTGCCCGGCGCGTAGGAGCCGCCGCGGCTGGCGACGACGACGACCGGAGTGCCCTGGGCGGAGGGGGTCTCGCCCGCGGTGCGGCCGAGCAGCAGCACGCTGTCCAGCCACGCCTTCAGCGTCGACGGGATCGAGAAGTTGTACATGGGGGCGCCGATCAGGACGGCGTCAGCCTGCTCCAGCTCCTCGATGAGCTTCACGCGCGCGGCGAACGCGGCTGACTGCTCCGGGGTGCGCTCGGACGGGGCGGCGTAACCGGCGGACCAGGCGTCGGCGGTGATGTGCGGGACGGGGTCGGCGGCGAGGTCGCGGTAGATCACCGTGCCCTCGGGGTGCTGCTCCTCCCAGCTCTTGCGGAAGGCGGCCGTGACCGAACGGGACGAGGACGCCTCGCCGGGGAACACGGACGAGTCGATGTGCAGCAGCGTAGCCATGGGTTTCTCCAGAGTGCCGTGCCCCGGACGTGGGCGCCGAGGGCCGGGGATTCATGCTCAACAGTAGTCTTACATGAAATTGTATCGAGTGATACTATCTCGCTTGTAGTGGAAGTGGATGCGTTGAGCAGATGGCGAGGCAGGCGATCATGGACGTCTATGAGGCGGTCAGGAGCCGACGGGCGGTACGCGGGTTCACCGACCGGCAGGTCCCGAGGGAGACGCTTGAGCGTGTCCTGTCCGCCGCGGCCTGGTCGCCGTCCGGATCGAACATCCAGCCGTGGCACGCCTACGTCGTGACCGGCCGGCCGTTGGCCGAGGTCAAGAAGCGCGCCGGCGAGCGCCTGGCCGCAGGCGACCCGTGGGACGAGCCGGAGTACGAGCAGTACCCGACCGCACTGAAGTCCCCCTACCGCGAGCGCCGATCCGCCTTCGGCGCGCAGCGCTACGGCGCACTCGGCATCGCGCGTGAGGACCTGGAGGCGCGCCAGCGGGCCGCGTCCGCGAACTGGGACTGCTTCGGTGCGCCTGCTGCCCTGTTCTGCTACATCGACCGCGACATGGGGGCGCCCCAGTGGGCCGATGTCGGCATGTATCTGCAGACGGTCATGCTGCTGCTGCGCGCCGAAGGGCTGCACAGTTGCCCGCAGATGGCATGGGCGAAGTTTCACAGGAGCGTCGCGGAGGTCCTGTCACCCCCGTCCGAGCTCATGCTCTTCTGCGGCATGTCGATCGGGTTCGAGGACGCCACGGTCGATCACGTCCGGACGGGCCGGGCGCTGCTCGACGAGACGGTCACGTTCGTCGACGGCTGCTGAGATCGCCCACCCTCAGCCGATGCGGTCGCTGTTTCCTGCCGGGCCAGAACCCGGGGGTGCGTGCCCCGGTGCGTCCCGCGCCGGATCACCCGGGCCGCCACGCGGTCGCCCTCGGCCCCACCGTGAATGATCTCGTTGTGGTCGACGACGCGGTCGCGCGCGTGCTCTCCCATACTGTTCCCCAGGTGTTCGACACGGACCGGCGCGTCGTACCCGGCACCGAGTCGACTCGACGCGAGGACACATCGGCAGGCCGAGCCGGGGTATCCGAGAGAGAACCCGGCGACGGCCGGAGCAACGAACCCGGTTGACATCCGACATGGACCGATTTGGCGGGATGTTTCGGACGCCCACGACGTGGCGCGACACGCCGTGCGACCTCGCCGGGCCCCTGACCGCAGGGTCACTGACGGTGGCTCACCCGAATGGACCCCCCTGACGGGCACCATCTCATATCTGAGATAACCTCAACCTCATGGCAGACGACTACCTCGTACGCATCGGCAAGCTCATCCGTGACGCCCGGCAGCACCGCGGCTGGACGCAGGCGCAGCTCGCCGAAGCGCTCGGCACCAGTCAGAGCGCCGTCAATCGCATCGAGCGCGGCAACCAGAACATCAGCCTTGAGATGATCGCCCGCATAGGAGAAGCCCTGGACAGCGAGATCGTGTCGCTGGGCTACGCGGGCCCGATGCATCTGCGGGTGGTCGGCGGACGCCGGCTGTCCGGCGCCATCGACGTGAAGACGAGCAAGAACGCCTGCGTGGCCCTGCTGTGCGCCTCGCTGCTCAACCGGGGGCGCACGGTGCTGCGGCGGGTGGCGCGGATCGAGGAGGTGTACCGCCTGCTGGAGGTGCTGGGCTCGATCGGCGTGCGCACCCGCTGGATCAACGACGGCGTCGACCTGGAGATCGTGCCGCCGGCCGACCTCGACCTGGACGCCATCGACGCCGAGGCCGCCGTCCGCACCCGGTCCATCATCATGTTCCTCGGCCCGCTGCTGCACCGCATGGACCGCTTCAAGCTGCCGTACGCGGGCGGCTGCGACCTCGGCACCCGCACCATCGAGCCGCACATGATCGCGCTGCGCCGGTTCGGCCTGGAGGTGGCGGCCACCGAGGGGCAGTACCACGCCACCGTGGACCGCTCCGTCCGCCCGGACCGCCCGATCGTGCTGACCGAGCGCGGCGACACCGTGACCGAGAACGCGCTGCTGGCGGCCGCCCGCCACGACGACGTGACCGTCATCCGCAACGCCTCCTCCAACTACATGGTCCAGGACCTGTGCTTCTTCCTGGAGGCGCTCGGCGTCCGGGTGGAGGGCATCGGCACGACCACGCTCACCGTCCACGGCGTGCCGGACATCGACGTGGACGTGGACTACTCCCCCTCCGAGGACCCGGTGGAGGCGATGAGCCTGCTGGCCGCAGCGGTCGTCACCGAGTCGGAACTGACGGTCCGCCGCGTCCCCATCGAGTTCCTGGAGATCGAGCTGGCCGTCCTGGAGGAGATGGGCCTCGACCACGACCGCACCCCGGAGTACGTGGCCGACAACGGCCGTACGCGCCTGGTGGACCTGACCGTGCGCCCCTCCAAGCTGGAGGCGCCGATCGACAAGATCCACCCGATGCCGTTCCCCGGCCTGAACATCGACAACGTGCCGTTCTTCGCGGCCATCGCGGCGGTGGCCCAGGGCAAGACACTGATCCACGACTGGGTCTACGACAACCGTGCGATCTACCTCACCGACCTCAACCGCCTCGGCGGCCGCCTCCAGTTGCTGGACCCGCACCGCGTCCTCGTCGAGGGCCCGACCCGCTGGCGCGCCGCCGAGATGATGTGCCCACCCGCCCTGCGCCCCGCCGTCGTCGTCCTCCTGGCCATGATGGCGGCCGAGGGCACGTCGGTCCTGCGCAACGTCTACGTCATCAACCGCGGTTACGAGGACTTCGCCGAGCGCCTGAACTCGATCGGGGCGCAGATCGAGATCTTCCGGGACATCTGAAAGCTCTCGGAAACAACGCCGCTACGCCCCTCCTGACCTGCGTGTATACGAGCCAGGAGGGGGTTCGGCTTCGCCTGTGGGACTTCCCGGGAACTTGGGGACGGAGCCGAGAGATTGTCGGCCTCAGGGCTGGGGGACGGATTGCCCGGCGCTCCACGTGATGCGTCACCGGAGGGCGTGGGCCTGGGCGAGTCATGGAAAGGCACGGTTCAGGCAGGTTCTTCGGCTCGCTGCCCCGCTGTCACACCCGGACACCCTGCAAGAGACCGGAAGGCCATTCGCACGGGTCAGCGCCCCGGGACCGGCCATCGCCGCAGGTCACGGCGCTGGCAGGTGCGGCGCATGTGGGACTTCTCTACGACTTTCGTCTGGGATCAACGGCTTCCGGTCGTCGCGCGATTCCACATGGCGCGTCCCCGGAACATTCCCGCCCGGACACCACACTCGGCGAGCGCGACGGCCAGGGCAGGGTCCCAGGGCGTTGCGGCGGGTGGGCCCGTCAGGTCCAGGGCTTCGGCCACCGCGGGCACTGCTGCTCGGTAATCGGCGGCCGTGTAGCGCCACGGCTGCCAAGGGACGCTTCTCGCCAGCGCCGCGGCGATGCGTACATCGCGCCAGGCGAGACGTGCAGCAGGTCATCGTCCGAACCGGCTCTGAACGCACGGTCGTCCACGCTGGTCCGCAGTTCCAGGAGGACTCCCAGCGCACGCCCCCGCCACTATCTCCCACCCGTCGTCCGTCCGCCCACCCTCGCGAGGATGGGAGTGAACAGGCAACGAGCTGATCAATGTCACTGCTCCCGCCGTACTGACGGGTGGATTATGTCGAGATGGACTGGCTGCCCATTGCGGGAACTCTAATCGGC
The DNA here is from genome assembly GCF_040628575.1 of Streptomyces sp. NPDC006393. Classification (NCBI taxonomy): domain Bacteria; kingdom Bacillati; phylum Actinomycetota; class Actinomycetes; order Kitasatosporales; family Streptomycetaceae; genus Streptomyces; species Streptomyces sp. NPDC006393. Next base: position 24,426 of record NZ_JBEXZD010000073.1, on the reverse strand, counting down.
ACGTCGATCGGCTCGGCCGGAACGATCATCACTCAGCACGTGACCAACCGTACCGCCGAACGAAGCGCACGCCGAGCGCGCGCTGAGCGGGTCCGAGCTGAACGGAAGGCCGCGATTGAGGAGTTCATCGCGGTCTATCAGGAGATCGAGCGTGTCATCAGCGACGGTGATCAACGGCCGAGTGAGTTGATCCATCGCATGTGGTCGCTGCGCAACAATCTGACGCTGGTCGCCTCGCGAGAGCTTCGCGACGCGGTGGATGACCTCGCCAACGCTCTTGGCGATACGTACTGGCACGGGACGCCCGACGGCAGTAAGCCCTGGAAGCACCTCGGTGGCGTCCGGCATCGATTCCTTGAGGCGGCGCACGCTGAGGTGCGGCCGGACGTTGACCACCTGGGGAACTGACCGGCCAGAGGGCTACACCGGTGACGTACCACTCGGTCTTCGGGCCCGGCTCGACTCCGACCGGACCGTCGAACTGAAGTACTGCATCGGCTCCGGCGACTGGCGCGGTGCCCGGCTGCCGCGCAGCAAGGTCTCCACCGCCGTCGGCCGGAAGGCGGCCGAACTCCACGACAGCTGTACCGACTTCCTGCACCGCTGGGGCCAGGAAGCCACCCCGCCGAACGTGATGCCCTCATCCAGGTCATGACAGATCTGACGGCCCTTAGCAAGGGGAAGGCAGTGGGCCGTTCCCTGGACGGACTGCTGGACTCGGCCCGCGACACCCTGGAGGGACTCCTGACCGCACTCGGCCCGGCGGTCCGCTCCTCCCTCCTCACCATCCGCCTCGCCGAACAGGACGCCTACCCGACGACTCTCCGCAGGGAGGGCCTGGCTGCCCGCGACACCCTGCGTGACGCCATGGAACGCGGCGACCAGGCCGTCCAGGAACCCAGTTCGTGCGCCTCGGGCGGCTCGCCGAACAAGGCCGTGGCGAGTTCGCTGAGGTGAGCACGCCCACCACCGGGACCGTACTGCCGTCCGAGCGGTGGCAGGCTTGGGGATCCGGCCTGGCGCAGGGCCCGATCGGCCCTGCACCGCACGCGCCCAAGGACCACTCCGGAGCCTTGCTCGACCAGGGCACGGGCACTCTCACGACCACGGGCAACGTCACCGCTTGACCCCTACGTGCCGAGCGTGTCCCGCCCGGCGGTCCGGTCAGGTGTGGGGCATCGGCGCTCAGAGGCACTTCGATGGAGAGAATCCTTCATTTTCCGGCTCTGGGTGGAGCACCTTTCTTCTCCGCCGCCACGCTGACCCGTGGTCGGTCGGCCCCGGTTCGTCGCCGAGCGGGCGGGGCCGGCGAGTCGGTGATGGCGGGGAGGACATTCGATGGCTGCCGAGCGTGTGTTGACGCCTGTTCCGGGTGCGAGGGCCGCGTACCGATGGCGATGGGTGGGGCTCGTCGCGCTGTTGCTCGGGGAGGCGGTGAATCTGCTTGACGCGACCGTCGTGCAGGTCGCCGCGCCGGCGATCCACGCCGATCTGGGCGGGGCCGTGTCCGATGTCCAGTGGTTCACCGCCGCGTACACCCTGCCGTTCGCCGTCCTGCTGGTGGGCGGCGGTCGGCTGGGGGACATCGCCGGCCGGCGGAGGCTGTTCGTGATCGGGGTCACCGGGTTCATGGCCGCGTCCGCCGCGTGTGCCCTCGCGCCCGGAGTGGGGGCCCTGATCGCCTTCCGCGCCGTGCAAGGGGCCGCCGCGGCCCTGATCGTTCCTCAGACCATCGGCCTGATCCGGGCCATGTTCTCCGAGGCCGAGATGTCCAAGGCGCTCGGCGGCATCGGGCCCGTGATGGGGCTGTCCGCCGTGTGCGGGCCCGTGCTCGGTGGCCTCATCACACACGCCGATCTCTTCGGGTCGTCGTGGCGCGCCGTCTTTCTCGTGAACGTCCCCCTGTGCCTGGTCGTTCTGGCGCTCTCCCCCAGGCTCATGGAGAACCGCGCCCCCGAGCGGCCCACCCTCGATGTGACGGGCACGCTCCTGGCCATGGCCGGTGTCGGACTCCTCGTCCGTCCGCTCGTCGGAACCGACCTCACCGCGCTGTCCGGGTGGGGCTGGGCGGCCGTCGCCGCCGGTCTGTGCCTCATGGGCGTCTTCGCCGTGCACCAGCGCAGGGTCGCGGGCGCGGGGCACAGCCCGCTGGTGGAGCCGAGTCTCTTCACCCGCCGTGGCTTCCCCGCCGCCCTGGTGACCTCGACCGTGTTCTTCGCCGTCACCAACGGTCTGACGACGGTCGTCGTGCTCCATCTCCAACTCGGGCTGCACAGCGGGGTGCTGAAGGCCGGGCTGAGTCTCGCCCCGTGGTCGGTGGGTCTGGCCCTCGCCTCCTGGGTGACCGGCGCCCGCCTCCTCAAGCGCCACGGGCGCCGCATGATGCCCCTCGGACTCGCCGTACTGCTGGCCGGCGCCCTCGCCGCCGTCGCCGGCTATCACTCCTCCGGCCCCACCGGTTACCCCACGCCGCTGCTGTACGCGCTCGGCGTCATCGGACTCGGGGTCGGGCTGTTCACGCCCGCGTTCTTCACCATCGCGCTGAAGCCGCTGCGGCCGCAGGAGATCGGTTCCGCCGCCGGGCTCCTCAACGCCGTCCAGCAGCTGGGCGCCACGCTCGGGGTGGCGGTCCTCGGCAGCATCTATCTCTCCGGCGCCGGGTCCTCCGGCGGTCCCTCGGCCGCCCTCCATGCCGTCCAGGCCGCCTTCTGGGTCGCCGCCGGGCTGGTCGTGGTCACTTTCGCCTCCATCAGGAGGATGACGGCCGGGCGGATGTGACGGCCGGGCGGATGTGACGGCCGGGCGGATGTGACGGCGGCGGCGTGGAGCCGGCGCCCGCGACCACCGCCCGCGACCACCGGGCGCCGGACGCCGGACGCCGATCAGGCTCGGGCCACGGTCACGTCCTGCTCGCCGACCGCGTGGAAGCGGGGCAGCAGCGGCAGGCCGCTCTGGGGGGTGAGTTCCATGACGGTCGCCTCGACGTGGGCGGTACCCGGGTCCAGGGCGTCCGAGGGCTTTCCCGTGTTCGTCCAGGTGTGCTCGGCGCCGTCGCACACGGCTCGGGTGCCGCCGATGCCGTAGCGGGTGGCGGAGTCCTTCCGGCTGATGCCGGAGCTGACGAAGACGGGGCCGTCGGCGCCGGTGCAGCGGTAGGTGCCGGAGAGCGTGACGGTGCCGTCGGCCGCCAGCCGGGCCGTCGGGTCGACGGTCACCGTCTCGTCGGCGCCCGACGCGGCCGCGGGCGCGGGCGCGGCCGGCGCGGCCGGCGCGGCCGGCGCGGCCAGGAGCAGCGTCGCGGCGGCCACGCCGAGGGCTCCGAGAACGCGACGCACGGCCCGCACGGCACGTACGGCCCGTACGGAAGGTGCGGAGTGCGGGGAACGCGTGGACCGTGCGGGTCTTACGGTCATGGGATGAAGCCTCCCGGGTTCGCTGACGTGGCTGGGGGCTTCCACTGGTACCCAACGGCGGAGCCCGGGGCCGTGATCCTCACTCCTTCGGTGGCGAGTCCCGGGGCACGGCGGTCGGTCGCTCCGACCAGCCGTATCGCCGCATGACGGGACGTCAGGGGAGGACGGCGAAACCGTCGAGTTCCACCATCGCCTCCTCGTCCCACAGGCGGACCACCTGCACGACCGCCATCGCGGGGTAGTCGCGGCCCGCCAACCGGTGCCAGATGCGGCCGAGTTCGGGGGCGTTCGCGCGGTAGGCGGCCAGGTCGGTGGCGTAGACAGTGACGCGGGCCAGGTCGGCGGGGGTGCCGCCGGCGGCGCGCAGGGCGGTGAGGAGGTTGGTCAGGGCGCGCTCGAACTGCTCGGGGAGGGTCTCGCCGGCCACCTTGCCGTCGGAGTCGAGTGCCGTCTGGCCCGCCAGGAACACCACGCGGGAGCCGGTGGCGACGACGGCATGGGAGAAGCCGGTCGGCGGGGACAGCTCCGGCGGGTTGACGCGTTCGGCGGTCACTCCGTCTCCCCTCGTGCGTGCACGGCGGCGTACAACTCCTTGGCGATGATGGACCGTTGCACCTCGCTGGCCCCCTCGTAGATCCGGGGTGCGCGCACCTCGCGGTAGAGGTGTTCGAGCAGGTGGCCCCTGCGCAGGGCTCGGGCGCCGTGCAGTTGTACGGCGGTGTCGACGACGTACTGGGCGGTCTCGGTGGCGAGCAGCTTCGCCATGGCGGCGCGCCGGGGGACGTCCGGGGCGTCGTCGTCGTAGGCCGTGGCCGCCGCGTACACCATCAGTCGGGCGGCCTCGGTGCGCAGGGCCATCTCGGCGACCTGGTGGGCGACGGTCTGCAACTCGCTGAGGGTGCCGCCGAACGCCTCCCGGCGGGCGGTGTGGGCGAGGGTGGCGTCCAGCGCGGCCTGGGCCATGCCCACGGCGAAGGCTCCGACGCTGGGCCGGAACAGGTTGAGGGTGCCCATCGCGACCCGGAAACCGCGGTCCACCTCGCCGAGCACGTCGTCCTCCGTGACCGCGACGCCGTCGAAGTCGAGGGTGCCGATGGGGTGCGGGGAGAGCATCTCCAGTGCGCTGCCGGTGAGGCCCGGGCGGTCGGCGGGGACCAGGAAGGCGGTGATGCCGCGGGATCCGGCGCCGGGCGTGGTGCGGGCGAAGACGGTGTAGACGTCGGCCTCGGGGGCGTTGGAGATCCAGCACTTCCGGCCGGTGAGCCGCCAGCGGGCGGCGCCCGCGGGACGGGCGGCCAGAGGGGCGGCGGAGGCGGCGGCTGTGGGCGAGGTGCCGGCCCCCGCGAGGGGTGAGCGGTGCGGTTCGGCGAGGGGTGAGGCGCCGGACGCGGCGAGCGGCCCGGCACCACCGGGCCGGCCGAGGGGGCCGGCGCCGGGCCCCACCAGCGGTGCACCGCCGGGCTCGGCCAGCGGTGAGCCACCGGGGCCGTCCAGCGGTGAGCCACCGGGGCCGCCCAGTGGTAAGCCGCCGTGCTCGGCCAGCGGTGAGCCACCCGACTCGGCCAGCGGTGAGCCACCGGGGCCGGTGAGGTGGAAGTCGTCTCCGGGTCCGGCGAGCGGTGCGGCGCCCGGCTCTACGAGGGGTGATGCGTCGCCGGGCGGGCCACCGCCTCCCGGCTCACCTCCCTCCCCCTGTACGCCCTCCCCCTGCACGCCCTCCGGTTCCGCGCGCAGGCCCAGCGCCGCCGCGTCGGAGCCCGCGCCCGGCTCGCTCAGGGCGAAGGCCGCCACCGCGCTGCCGTCCGTGACCGCGGGCAGCCAGCGCTCGCGCTGGGCGGGCGTGCCGTGGGCGTGGACCGGGTGGGCGCCCAGGCCCTGGAGGGCGAGGGCGGTCTCGGCCTCGGTGCAGGCGTAGGCCAGGGACTCCCGCATGAGGCACAGGTCCAGGGCGCCGGAGGTGAACAGGCGTTGCAGCAGCCCGAGCCGGCCCAGTTCGGCGAGGAGCGCGTGGTTGACGCGGCCCGGCTCGCCCTTCTCGGCGAGCGGGCGCAGCCGGTCGGCGGCGAGGGTGCGCAGCTCGGCGCACCAGGCGAGTTGTTCCGGTTCGAGCGAGAATGCGGGCATTCGCCGGTCCTCCCTCCCCCGGAGGCGACCGGGGTTCACTTCTACCGTATCGCGCACCGTTGACTGCCGTCACCAAGACGATACGCTCCAACGGTGGGGCTTGTCGGGCAACCGCCGGACAGGCCGCGCCCTGGCCCACGACGACGAGGGGCGAACCGCCATGGACCCTACGGTTTCCACCAGGGACGACGTTCGGCCGCCGACGACCTCGGCGCACGTCGACACCTTCGCGCGCGACCACCTCCCGCCCCCGGACCAGTGGCCCGAACTGTGCTTCGATCTGCCGGAGCTGCGCTACCCCGACCGGCTGAACTGCGCCGCCGAGCTGCTGGACCCCTCGGCCGGGACCGACGCCGGGCGCCCCGCGTTCCGTACGGGCAGGGGGGAGACCTGGACCTACGGCGAGCTGCGCGCCCGCGTCGACCGGATCGCGCACGTGCTGACCGGCGACCTCGGCGTGGTCCCCGGCAACCGGGTGCTGCTGCGCGGCCCGACCACGCCGTGGCTGGCGGCCTGCTGGCTGGCCGTGCTCAAGGCGGGCGCGGTCGCCGTCACCGTGCTGGCCCAGCAGCGCCCGCACGAGCTGAGCACGATGTGCGAGATCGCCCGGATCCGGCATGCCCTGTGCGACATCCGGTCCGTGGACGACCTGGTCAAGGCGGAGGTGCCCGGGCTCACCCTCACGACGTACGGCGGCGACGCCCCCGACGACCTGCTGCGCCGCCCCGCGCCCGACACCCCGTTCCCGGCCGTGGACACCGCCGCCGACGACGTGGCGCTGATCGCCTTCACCTCCGGTACCACCGGCCGGCCCAAGGGCTGTGTGCACTTCCACCGGGACGTCCTGGCCATCGCGGACACCTTCTCCCGGCATGTCCTGCGGCCGCGGGCGGACGACGTGTTCGTGGGCAGTCCCCCGCTCGGGTTCACCTTCGGGCTGGGCGGGCTGGTCGTCTTCCCGCTGCGGGCCGGCGCGAGCGCCCTGCTGCTCGAGGAGGCCCACCCGCGGCAGCTGCTGGCCGCGATCGCCGAGCACCGGGCGTCCGTGCTGTTCACCGCCCCCACCGCCTACCGGGCGATGCTCGACGCGCTCGGCGCGGACGGCACCGGCGGGGCGTACGACATCTCGTCGCTGCGGCGCTGCGTGTCCGCCGGGGAGAACCTGCCCTCGGCCGCCTGGCACGCCTGGCACGAGCGCACCGGTCTGCGCATCGTCAACGGCATCGGCGCCACCGAGCTGCTGCACATCTTCATCTCGGCGGCGGACGGCGACATCCGGCCGGGCACGACCGGGGTTCCCGTGCCGGGGTGGCGCGCGCGGATCCAGGACGAGCGGGGCCGGCCCGTGCCCGACGGGGAGCCGGGGCTGCTCGCCGTGCAGGGACCCGTGGGCTGCCGTTACCTCGCCGACGAGCGTCAGCGCGGGTACGTGCGCGACGGCTGGAACGTCACCGGCGACACTTATGTCCGCGAGCCCGACGGGTACTTCCGCTACGTGGCCCGCGCCGACGACATGATCATCTCGGCCGGGTACAACATCGCCGGGCCGGAGGTCGAGGACGCGCTGCTGCGCCACCCGGACGTGGTGGAGGCGGCGGTCGTCGGACGGCCCGACGAGGCGCGCGGGCAGGTGGTGGTGGCCTACGCCGTCCTGAAGGAGGGCGCGGCGCGCGACGCGGAGGCGCTGCGCGCGCATGTGAAGTCCGAGCTGGCGCCGTACAAGTGCCCGCGCGAGATCGTGTTCCTGGACGCGCTGCCGCGCACGGCGACCGGCAAGCTCCAGCGGTTCCGGCTGCGCGGGGCGGACGGGAGCCGCGCCGTGGACGGGGATCGCTCTGTTGACGGGGCGAGGTGACGGAGCCCGTGACGGAGTCGGTGACGGTGACCGGCGGCATCGCCGACGACCTAAAATGATCAACGTGTCCGAGCAGCCCGCGCAACCCGCCCCGAGGTCCCTCATCGTCACGCTGTACGGCGCGTACGGCCGCTTCGCTCCGGGCCCGGTGCCCGTCGCCGAGCTGATCCGGCTGCTGGCCGCGGTGGGCGTGGACGCGCCCTCCGTACGCTCCTCGGTGTCCCGGCTCAAACGGCGGGGGCTGCTGGTGCCGGCCCGCACCGAGCAGGGCGCGGCGGGCTACGAACTGTCCTCCGAGGCGCGGCAGCTGCTGGACGACGGCGACCGCCGCATCTACGCGACCGCTCCGCCGGCGGACGAGGGCTGGGTGCTGGCGGTGTTCTCCGTGCCGGAGTCGGAGCGGAACAAGCGGCATGTGCTGCGCTCCCGGCTGGCCGGACTCGGCTTCGGCACGGCGGCGCCCGGCGTGTGGATCGCCCCGGCCCGGCTGTACGAGGAGACCCGGCACACGTTGCGACGGCTGCGGCTGGACGCGTATGTGGACCTCTTCCGGGGCGAGCACCTGGGTTTCGCGCCGACCACCGCGGCGGTGGGGCGCTGGTGGGACCTGGCGGCGATCGCCAAGCAGCACGAGGCGTTCCTGGGCCGCCACGCGCAGGTGCTGCACTCCTGGGAGCGGCGCGCCGACACCCCGCCCGAGGAGGCCTACCGCGACTATCTCCTCGCCCTGGACTCCTGGCGCCATCTGCCCTACGTCGACCCCGGGCTGCCCGCCCGGCTGCTGCCCGCCGACTGGCCGGGCGCCCGCTCGGCGGCGGTCTTCCGGGGGCTGCACGAGCGACTGCGGGACGCGGGAGCGGTGTTCGCGGGCGTCGCCGGACCGTGACATCGGTCGCGCCGGACCCGACCGACAGCAAGGCATGGCGTGCGTCACAATCGCATCCGGTAAGAGAACCCTCAGCCTGCTCCGATCGTCTTCTCAGAGTTCTTACCTAGCGTCCGGCGCATGAGTCTCATGCGGAACTTGAACCGGGCACTGACCGCCACGACCGGCCTCCAGGTGCGCAGAGCCCCCCGGGCGGTCCCGTCGGCGCCCGGCGCGACGGAGCCCGCGCAGCCGGAGGTGGCCTACCGGCGCCCGTCGGAGCAGGAGCTGCCCGTCGAGCGGTTGCTGCGGCGGCCCGTGTTCATCATCTCCTCGGTGCGTTCCGGCTCCACGCTGCTGCGCATGATGCTGGGCGCCCACTCGCGGCTGCACGCCCCGCACGAACTGCACCTGGGCAGGACGGACGTCATCTGCAACAACTGGCACTCGCGGCGCGCGATGAGCGCGCTCGGCCTGGACCGCGGCGACCTGGAACATCTGCTGTGGGACCGCGTTCTGCACCGCGAACTGGTCAGGTCCGGCAAGGACGTCGTCGTCGAGAAGACCCCGGCCAACGCCTTCATGTACGAGCGCATCCTGGACTGCTGGCCCGATGCCCGGTTCGTCCTGCTGCTGCGCCACCCGGAGTCGGTCGTCCGCTCCTGGCACGAGAGCGACCCCGTCAAGCGCCCCTACGACACGGCCGTCACCGACGCGCTGCGCTACATGACGGCCGTGGAGAAGGTGCGCCGGGCCGACACCGGTGGCTGCACGGTGCGCTACGAGGACATCACGGCCGATCCGGAGCGGGAGATGCGCCGCCTGTGCGCGTTCCTCGGCGTCGACTACGAGCCGGCGATGCTGCGCTACGGCGGCAAGGCCGGCACGGAACTGATCAGGGGCCTCGGCGACTGGCGCGACAACATCCGCACGGGCACGGTGCAGCCGGGCCGCGAGCTGCCGGCGGACGACGAGATCGCCCCGGCGCTGCGGCCACTGTGCCGGGCATGGGGCTACACCTCGCCGGAGGGCGTCGGCTCCACGGAGTGAGCCAGCGTGAGCCGGGGTTTGGGGGCGTCCGCGCGACCGGTCTGCGGGCGGCGGCTGCCCGCCCGGTAGGGCGCCGGCCAGGCGACGCCGGGTCCCTGGTAGTCCTGCTCGGCGGCGGCGTGCAGAGTCCAGTGCGGGTCGTACAGGTGCGGGCGGGCGAGCGCGCACAGGTCGGTGCGCCCGGCCAGGATCAGGGAGTTGACGTCGTCCCAGGAGGAGATCGCGCCGACCGCGACCACGGGGACGCCGGCCTCCTGGCGGATCCGGTCGGCGAACGGCGTCTGGTACGACCGTCCGAACTCGGGCCGCTCCTCGGCCACCACCTGCCCGGTCGAGACGTCGACGGCGTCGGCGCCGTGCGCGGCGAAGGCGCGGGCGATCGCCACGGCGTCCTCGGCCGTCGTGCCGCCCTCCGCCCAGTCGGTCGCGGAGATGCGGACGGTCATCGGGCGTTCCTCGGGCCACACCGCGCGGACGGCGTCGAACACCTCCAGCGGGAAGCGCAGCCGCCCCTCCAGGCCACCGCCGTAGGCGTCGGTGCGGTGGTTGGTCAGCGGGGAGAGGAAGCCGGACAGGAGGTAGCCGTGGGCGCAGTGCAGTTCGAGGAGGTCGAAGCCGGCCCGGGCGGCGCGCCCCGCGGCGGAGGCGAACTGCTCGCGGATGTCGGTGAGTTGGGCGCGGGACAGCTCGCGCGGGACCTGGCTGTCCGGCCGGTACGGCAGCGGGGAGGCGGCCACCAGCGGCCAGTTGCCCTCGGGCAGCGGTTCGTCCATGCCCTCCCACATCAGCCTCGTCGAGCCCTTGCGCCCGCTGTGCCCGAGCTGCACGCCGATCGCGGTGCCCGGCGCCTGACGGTGCACGAACTCGGTGATCCGCCGCCAGGCGTCGGCCTGCCGGCCGGTCCACAGCCCGGCGCAGCCCGGAGTGATCCGGCCCTCGGGGCTGACGCACACCATCTCGGTCATCACCAGGCCGGCGCCGCCGAGGGCCCGGGCGCCCAGGTGGACGAGGTGGAAGTCGCCGGGGACGCCGTCGACCGCCGAGTACATGTCCATGGGTGAGACGACGACCCGGTTGCGCAGGGTCAGTCCACGCAGCCGGAACGGGGTGAACATCGGGGGCGTGCCGGGCGGGCAGCCGAACTCGCGCTCGACGGCCTCGGTGAAGCGGGCGTCGCGCAGCCGCAGGTTGGCGTGGGTGACGCGGCGACTGCGGGTGAGCAGGTTGAAGGCGAACCGGCGGGGCGGCTGGTCGAGGTAGAGGCCGAGGTTCTCGAACCACTCCAGGCTGGCCCGGGCCGCCCGCTGGGTGGAGGCGACCACCGGCCTGCGTTCCTCCTCGTAGGCCGCGAGCGCCTCGGGGGTCGACGGCCGCTCCTGGAGGCAGGCCGCGAGCGCGAGGGCGTCCTCGACGGCGAGTTTGGTGCCGGAGCCGATGGAGAAGTGGGCGGTGTGGGCGGCGTCGCCGAGCAGCACCAGGTTGCCGTGCGACCAGCGCTCGTTGACCACCGTGCGGAAGGTGGTCCAGGCGGACTTGTTGGAGCGCAGCGGGCGGCCGCCGAGCGCGTCGGCGAAGATCTTGGCGCAGCGCTCGACGGACTCCGTCTCGTCCAGCTCGTCGAACCCGGCGGCCCGCCACACCTCCTCGCGCATCTCGACGATGACCGTCGAGGAGTCGGCCGAGTAGGGGTAGCCGTGCAGCTGCATCACGCCGTGTTCGGTCTCGGCGATCTCGAAGCGGAAGGCGTCGAAGGGGAAGTCGGCGGCGAGCCAGATGTAGCGGCAGCGGTGGCTCGTCACCCGGGGCCGGAAGACGTGGGCGTAGGCCTCGCGGGTGGCGCTGTGCACGCCGTCGGCGGCGATCACCAGGTCGTACGCCTGCGTCAGCCGGGCCGGGGGCGGCGCTTCGGTGCGGAAGCGCAGCTCGACGCCGAGCGAGCGGCAGCGCTCGTGCAGGATCTGGAGGAGCCTGCGCCGGCCGAGGGCGGCGAAGCCGTGGCCGCCGGAGGTGTGCCGAGTGCCGCGGTGCACGATGTCGATGTCGTCCCAGCGGACGAAGTCCCGCCGGAGGGCCTGGTACACCACCGGGTCGGCGTGCTCGATCCCGCCGAGCGTCTCGTCGGAGAGCACGACCCCGAAGCCGAAGGTGTCCTCGGGCGCGTTGCGCTCCCAGACGGTGATCTCGCGGGCCGGGTCGAGCCGTTTGAGCAGGGCCGCCGCGTACAGGCCGCCGGGGCCGCCGCCGACCACGGCGACGCTCCTCGGACCGGTCATCGGGCCCTCACCTCCCCCGCCACTTCGGCGACCGCTTCTCGGTGAAGGCCGCGTGGAACTCGGCGTAGTCCTCGCCGTTCATCAGCAGCGCCTGGGTGGCGGCGTCCATTTCGACCGACGCGGCCAGGGGCATGTCCAGCTCGGCGGTGAGCAGGGCCTTGGTCTGGGCGTGGGCGAGCGCGGGGCCGTCGGCGAGGCGGCGGGCGAGGATCTGGGCGGCCTCGTCGGCGTGGCCCTCGTCGGTGAGCTGGCTGATCAGGCCGATCCGCTCGGCCTCGGGGGCGCGCACCGGCTCGCCCAGCATCAGCAGCCGGGTGGCGTGGCCGAGTCCGACCACCCGGGGCAGCAGATAGGCGGCGCCCATGTCGCCGCCGGACAGCCCGACCCGGGTGAAGAGGAAGGCGAAGCGGGCGCTGGGGTCGGCCACCCGGAAGTCGGCGGCCAGCGCCAGCACCGCCCCGGCTCCGGCCGCCACCCCGTGCACCGCCGCGATCACCGGGAACGGACACTCCCGTACGGCCCGTACGACCTGCCCGGTCATCCGGTTGAAGTCCAGCAGCTCGGCGGTGTCCATGGACAGGGTGGCGCCGATGATCTCGTCGACGTCGCCGCCGGAGCAGAAGCCGCGTCCCTCGCCGGCCAGCACCAGGGCGCGCACGGCCCGCTCCCGGGACAGCTCGGCGAGCAGGTCGCGCAGGTCGGCGTAGGCGCCGAAGGTGAGCGCGTTGAGTTTCTCGGGGCGGGCGAGGGTGACCGTGGCGACGCCGTCCTCGAGCTTGACGCGCAGGTGGCGCCAGTCGGGGGTGCGGGTGGCGGAGCCGGTGAAAGGACTCATGACGTACGGCCTCCTCGGCGCTCCTCGAGCGCGACTGCCTGTGCCTGCTGAGTTCTTCCCCTCGAAGTTATCACTTATCCGTGACTGTCGTCATGATGGCGCGATAGTGCCGCGTGACATTGTGGCCGCCGCGCGACCGGTGCCCGTCGTTTCGTCACAGCTCGTCCATGGCGCGGTAACGAGCTCAGTCGCCGCGGGAGGCGGGCCGTCCCCCCGGGTAGGCCGTCCGTGCCGGGGCCGACGGTCCCGGACGGAGCCCGCCGGAAGCCGCCGGCGGCGGCCCCCGTACCATTCCCTCGTCGAAAGCGGGGCAGCCCGATGGTCACCACTGCAACGCCGATGGTCTCCACGCCGGCGCCTCGCACCATGAACGGACTCACGGTGCACGAACCCTCTGCCTCGGCCTCCTGGCGCGTCGCGCTGCCGCACACCGCCGCCGCAGTGCCGGTGGCCCGCGCCCTGGTCCGTACGGCGCTGGCCGAGCCGGCGCACCCGGTCACGGCCGACAGCGACACGGCGGAGCTGCTCACGGCGGAACTGGTCGCCAACGCCGTGGAGCACGCCGCGGGCACCGGCCCGATAGAGCTGGTGGTGCATCTGCTGCCGACGGGCTGTCACGTGGAGGTGCACGATCCGGACCCGGCGCCGCCCGGCGGGCTGACCCGGCCGGATCTGACGGCACCCGACCCCTGGCGGGAGGACGGGCGCGGCCTGCTGCTGATCCGCGCCCTCAGCTCCTCCTGCGGCCACCGCCCGACCGAGTCGGGCAAGGCGGTGTGGTTCAGACTGTCTGCGGTTCCCGTTCAGCGGCGGCACCCGGCGTGACCTCGGGGGCGGCCCCGGCGAGCGTGGAGTGCCGGCGGCCGTAGCCGGCGTAGATCAGCAGGCCCACGGCGAGGAACACGGCGAACTGGATCCAGGTCTGCCAGCCGGTCTCGTACATCAGGTACAGGCAGAAGCCGACGCCGAGCAGCGGGCCCACCGGGTACAGCGGCACCCGGAAGCTGCGGGTGAGGCCCGGCTCGCGGCGGCGCAGGGTGATCACCGCGATGTTCACGACGGCCATGATGGCGAGCGTGCCGATGGTGCACAGGTTCATCACGGCGTCGAGCGAGGCGAAGGCCGCCGGGAGCGCGAAGACGACCGCGACGATCAGGGTGCCGGCGACCGGGGTGGAGGTCTTCGGGTTCACCTTCTCGAAGACGCGCGGGATCAGGCCGTCCCGGGACATCGACATCAGGATGCGGGTCTGGCCGTACATCACCGCCAGGACGACCGAGGCGATGGCGACGACCGCGCCGAAGGCGATCACTCCGCCGCCGACGGCCGAACCGGTGACCTCGTTGACGACGTAGGACAGGGCGGCGGGGCGTCCGGCTACCTGCTCGCCGCCGATGGCGCCGATCGCGGCGAGCGCGACCGCGCAGTACAGCAGGGTCACGATGCCCATGCAGACCATGATCGCGACCGGGATGTCCCGGCGCGGGTTCTTGGCCTCCTCGCCGGCGGTCGTGATCGCGTCGAAGCCGATGTAGGAGAAGAACGCGGCCGTCGTGCCCGCGCCGATGCCGCCGACGCCGGCCGGGGAGAACGGGGTGAGGTTGCCGTGCTTGAAGGCGCTGTAGCCGATGGCGCAGAACGCCAGCAGGATGACGAGCTTCACCGCGGCCATGGCGGCCGTCGCGCGGGCGCTCTCGCGCACCCCGCGCACCAGCAGCACGGAGGCCATGGCGATGACGATCACGGCCGGCAGGTTGATGATCCCGCCGTCGCCGGGGCCGGCGGACAGGGCGTCCGGGAGCTGGACCCCGGTGAGGCTGTGCAGCAGCTCGTTGACGTACTGGCTCCAGCCGACGGCGACGGCCGAGATGGAGACGCCGTATTCCAGCAGCAGGCACCAGCCGACCAGGAAGGCGGTGGACTCGCCGAGGCCGGCGTAGGCGAAGGAGTAGGAGGAGCCGGAGACCGGGATCGCGCCGCCCAGCTCCGCGAAGGAGAAGGCGGTGAAGACACAGGTGATCGCCGCGAGGACGAACGAGGCGACGACGGCCGGGCCGGCCTGGGCGACGGAGTCGGAGAGGCCGACGAAGATGCCGGTGCCGACGATGGCGCCGACGCCGAAGCAGATGAGCTGGAACAGTCCCATCGTGCGCTTCAGGCCGTGGCCCTCGCGGTCGGCGCCGGATTCGGCGACGAGGAGGGCCGGGGACTTGATGCGGGGAGCGGGCATGGGGGGTGGTGCTCGTTTCTGGTGGTGCGGGGCGACCGGGTGGGTCGCGCGGCGGCGCCGTGGAATGGGTGGTTCCGGGCCGTCGGTCAGGATACGGGGTGGTCGGGTGCTTCGGTCGGGCCCTTCGGCCGGGCCGCGCCGTCAGGCGAGGGTGGCGACCATGATCGCCTTGATGGTGTGCAGGCGGTTCTCGGCCTCGTCGAAGACGACGGAGTGGGATGACTCGAACACCTCGTCGGTCACCTCCAGGGAGGTCAGGCCGTGCCGCTCGTGGATCTCGCGGCCGACCTTGGTCCCCAGGTCGTGGAACGCCGGCAGGCAGTGCAGGAACTTCACGTCCGGATTGCCGGTGGCGCGCAGCACGTCCATGGTCACGGCGTACGGGGCGAGGGCCTCGATGCGCTCGTCCCATACCTCCTTGGGCTCGCCCATGGAGACCCAGACGTCGGTGGCGACGAAGTCGGCGCCGAGCACGCCCTCCGCCACGGACTCGGTGAGGGTGATGCGCGCGCCGCTGGTCTCGGCGAGCTCGCGCGCCCGGTCGACGATCTCCTGGGCGGGCCAGTAGGTCTTGGGGGCGACGAGGCGCACGTCCATGCCGAGCAGGGCGCCGGTCACCAGGTAGGAGTTGCCCATGTTGAAGCGGGCGTCGCCCAGGTAGGCGAAGGCGATCTCCTTCAGGGGCTTGTCGCTGTGCTCGGTCATGGTGAGCACGTCGGCGAGCATCTGGGTGGGGTGCCAGTCGTCCGTGAGCCCGTTGTAGACGGGCACGCCGGCGTGGGCGGCGAGCTCCTCGACGGCGGCCTGGCTGTCGCCCCGGAACTCGATGGCGTCGAACATCCGGCCGAGGACGCGGGCGGTGTCCCGGACGGACTCCTTGTGCCCGATCTGGGAGCCGGAGGGGTCCAGATACGTCGTGGACGCGCCCTGGTCGGCGGCGGCGACCTCGAACGCGCAGCGCGTGCGCGTCGAGGTCTTCTCGAAGATCAGGGCGATGTTCCTGCCGCTCAGGTACCGCGTCTCGGTCCCGGCCTTCTTGGCGGCCTTCAGCTCGGCGGCCAGCTCGACCAGGCCGCGGAACTCCTCCTCGGTGAAGTCCAGCTCCTTGAGGAAGTGGCGGCCGGCGAGGGCGGTCGGGACTGTCGCCATGGGGGCGCTCCAACGGGTGGGGGACAGAAACTGTTGGAATTCTATACGACTCTCAGAATTTCTATGCGCCCCCACCGGATTTCTATGCGGCCGCCTCCCGCTCCACCGGGCAGCTCATGCAGCGCGGGCCGCCCCTGCCCCGTCCCAGCTCGCTGCCGGGGATCTCGATCACCTCGACGCCCTGCTTGCGCAGATGCGTGTTGGTGGTGGAGTTGCGCTCGTAGGCGACGACGACGCCCGGCTCGACGGCGAGGACGTTGCAGCCGTCGTCCCACTGCTCGCGCTCGGCGGCGTGCACGTCCTGGGTGGGGGTCAGCACCCGGATCTCGCTCAGGCCGAGCGCGGCGGCGATCGCGCGGTGCATGTGCTCCGGCGGATGGTCGGTGACCTTCAGCTCCTTGTCGCCGGCGCCCGGCTCGATGGTGTACGAGCGGAGCATGCCGAGCCCCGCGTACTGGGTGAAGACGTCGGCGTCGACCATCGTCATCACCGTGTCGAGGTGCATCAGGGCGCGCCGCTTGGGCATGTCGAGAGCGACGATCGTACGGGCCGACCCGGCGGCGAACAGCTTGTGCGCGAGCATCTCCACGGCCTGCGGGGTGGTCCGCTCGCTCATCCCGATCAGCACCGCGCCGTTGCCGATGACCAGCACGTCCCCGCCCTCGATGGTGGACGGGTAGTCGGCCTGCCCCTCGGACCACAGATGGAACGTCTCGCCGCGGAACAGCGGGTGGTAGCGGTAGATCGCCTCGAAGTGCACGGTCTCGCGCTGCCGGGCGGGCCAGCGCATCGCGTTGATGGAGACGCCGTCGTAGATCCAGGCGGAGGTGTCCCGGGTGAACAGGTGGTTGGGGAGCGGGCCGAGCAGGAAGTCGTCCAGGTCCATCACATGGAAGCGCACTGAGGTCGGTTCCGCGTACCCCTGGAGGAACTCGCGCTTGGTCATGCCGCCGACCAGGGCCTCCGCGAGCTCCGGTGCGGGCAGCGACTCGAACGCGTCCCGGAGGTGGTCGGTGGCCAGCGGCCCGTACTCCTTCTCGTCGAAGACGCGGTCGAGGACCAGCGACCGGGCCGACGGGATCTCCATCGTCTCGGTCAGCAGGTCCCCGAAGAGGTGCACGGCGACCCCGCGGTCGCGCAGCACGTCCGCGAACCCGTCGTGCTCGGCGCGCGCGCGGCGCACCCACAGCACGTCGTCGAAGAGCAGGGCGTCCTTGTTGCTGGGGGTGAGCCTTTTGAGCTCGAGATCGGGCCGGTGCAGGATGACGCGGCGCAGCCGCCCGGCCTCGGAGTCGACATGGAATCCCATGACTCCATCCTGACCATCGGCGACCGGATTCACCCTCGTCTCGTCCGTTTCCGCGCCTTGTTGTTATGGCCCCCCGGTCGTGGCCACCCGTGGCCCTCGGTTCGGGCAAGGGCCAGGGGTGGCCACGGCGGGGGCCACGGGTTCACAGCCGGGGGTCCACCGGCTCCGACTCCAGGGCCAGCACCCCGAACACCGCCTCGTGCACCCGCCACAGCGGCTCGCCGTCGGCCAGCCGGTCCAGGGCCTCCAGACCGAGGGCGTACTCGCGGATCGCCAGCGACCGCTTGTGGTTCAGGAAGCGCTGCCGCAGCCGGTCCAGGTGGTCCGGGCGGGTGTACTCGGGGCCGTAGATGATCCGCAGGTACTCCCGGCCGCGGCACTTGATGCCGGGCTGGACCAGGCGCCCCTCCGGGGTGCGCACCAGGGCGCCCAGCGGCTTGACGACCATGCCCTCTCCGCCGCGGCCGGTCATCTCCAGCCACCAGTCGACGCCGGCCCGCACCGACTCCGGGTCGCCGGTGTCGACGTACAGGCGCCGGGTGGTCTGCAGCAGGCCGGTCCCGTCGTGCTCCACGAGGCGGTCGATCAGCGCGAGCTGCCGGTCGTGGGGCAGCGCGGCGAGGCTGCGGCCCTGGACCGCCAGGATCTGGAACGGCGCCAGGCGGACGCCTGCCAGCCCGTCGGTGGTCCAGCAGTAGCGGCGGTAGGCGGCCGTGAAGGCGGCGGCGGCGCTCGCGCGCTCGCGCTGGCGGTCCAGCAGGCCGGTGACGTCGACGCCGCGGGCCCCGGCGCCCCCCAGCGCGGCCAGTACGCCGGGGAACGCGGCACCGGAGGCCGCGCCCACCGCCGCGTACTGCGTCCGCAGCAGCCCGGACGCCTTCAGCGACCACGGCATCAGCTCGGCGTCCAGCAGCAGCCAGTCCGTGTCCAGCTCGGACCACAGACCCGCCTCGCCCGCCGCCGAGCGCAGCCGGTCGAGGATCTGCTCGGTGACCGAAGCGTCGTCGAAGAAGGGGCGGCCGGTACGGGTGTACAGCGCCCCGGTGGGGCCCTCGACACCGAACCGCTCGCGCGCCGACTCCGCGTCGCGGCAGACCAGAGCCACCGCCCGCGAGCCCATGTGCTTCTCCTCGCACACCACCCGCGCGACCCCGTCGGCCGCATACTGCGCGAACGCCTCCGCCGGGTGCTCCAGGTAGCCATCCACCTTCGAGGTCGCCGTCGGCGCCATGGTGGGCGGCAGGTACGGCAGCAGCCGGGGGTCGATCGCGAAGCGGCTCATGACCTCCAGGGCCGCGGCCGCGTTCTCCTCGCGGACGGAGACCCGGCCCGCGTGGCGGGTCTCGACGACCCGGCGGCCGTGCACGTCCTTCAGGTCGAGCGGCCGGCCGTCGTGCCCGCCGGGCGCCTCGGAGCGCAGCGGCTTGACCGGCTCGTACCAGACCCGCTCGGCCGGTACGTCGACCAGCTCCCGCTCCGGCCAGCGCAGCGCGGTGAGCTTGCCGCCGAAGACGGCGCCGGTGTCCAGGCAGATGGTGTTGTTGAGCCAGGTGGCCTCGGGGACGGGCGTGTGGCCGTAGACGACGGCCGCCCGGCCCCGGTAGTCCTCCGCCCACGGGTAGCGCACCGGCAGCCCGAACTCGTCGGTCTCCCCGGTGGTCTCGCCGTACAGCGCGTGCGAGCGGACCCGGCCCGAGGTGCGGCCGTGGTACTTCTCGGGCAGACCGGCGTGGCAGACGACCAGCCTGCCGCCGTCCAGGACGTAGTGGCTGACCAGTCCCTCGATGAACTCCCGTACCTCCTGCCGGAACTCCTCGCTCTCGCCCTCCATCTGCTCGACGGTCTCGGCGAGTCCGTGCGTGTGCTGGACCTTGCGGCCCCTCAGGTGACGGCCGTACTTGTTCTCGTGGTTGCCGGGGACGCACAGGGCGTTGCCCGACTTCACCATCGACATCACGCGCCGCAGCACGCCGGGGCTGTCCGGGCCGCGGTCGACGAGGTCGCCGACGAAGACGGCCGTACGGCCCTCGGCGTGCACACCGTCGACGTAGCCCAGCTTGGCGAGCAGCGCCTCCAGTTCCGACGCGCAGCCGTGGATGTCGCCGATGATGTCGAAGGGGCCGGTGAGGTGGGTCAGGTCGTTGAAGCGCTTCTCGGTGACGACGGTGGAGTTCTCCACGTCCTCCACGCCCCGCAGGACGTGCACCTTGCGGAAGCCCTCGCGCTCCAGGTGCCGCAGCGAACGGCGCAGCTCGCGGATGTGCCGCTGGATGACCCGGCGGGGCATGTCGGCGCGGTCGGTGCGGGCGGCGTTGCGCTCGGCGCACACCTCCTCGGGCACGTCCAGGACGATGGCGATGGGCAGCACGTCGTACCGCCTGGCCAGGTCGACCAGCTGCCGGCGGGCGTCCTGCTGCACGCTGGTGGCGTCGACGACGGTGCGGCGGCCGGCCGCCAGGCGCTTGCCCGCGATGTAGTGGAGCACGTCGAAGGCGTCCCGGGTGGCGCCCTGGTCGTTCTCGTCGTCGCTGACCAGGCCCCGGCAGAAGTCCGAGGAGATGACCTCGGTGGGCTTGAAGTGCCGGCGGGCGAAGGTGGACTTGCCCGAACCGGAGGCGCCGACGAGGACGACGAGGGAGAGGTCGGTGACGGGAAGGACCCGTCCCCTGGTCTGTGTCTCGGTCATGCCGTCTTCGCCTCCTTCACTGCGTTGCTCACGGCTGTGTTCATGACGAACATGGCCATCTGGGTGGGCGGGCCCACCTCGGGGTCCTCGGGTCCGACGGGCCGGAGGGCGACGTCGTAGCCGTGCCGTTCGGCGACCGCCGTCGCCCACGCCCGGAACTCGTCGCGGGTCCACTCGAAGCGGTGGTCGCCGTGGCGGGCGTGTCCGGCCGGGAGGGACTCCCAGCGGACGTTGTACTCGACGTTCGGGGTGGTCACGAGGACCGTGCGCGGGCGGGCCGCGCCGAACACCGCGTACTCCAGGGCGGGCAGCCGCGGCAGGTCGAGGTGTTCGATCACCTCGCTGAGCACGGCGGCGTCGTAGCCCTTGAGACGGTTGTCGGTGTAGGCGAGCGACCCCTGGAGGAGCCTGACGCGCGCGGCCTGCCGCTCGCCCATGCGGTCCAGCTTCAGCCGCCGGCCGGCGATGGTCAGCGCCCGCATCGACACGTCGAGGCCCACGATCTCGGTGAACCGCGTGTCCTTCAGCAGCGCCTGCACCAACTGGCCCTGTCCGCAGCCGAGGTCGAGGACACGGGCGGCCCCGGACTCGCGCAGGGCGTCGAGGATCGCCTCCCGGCGCTGCACGGCGAGCGGGGTCGGCTTCTCCTCGGTCTCGGTCTCCGCCCGCACCGCGTTGTCGATGTCCTCGATTTCGCTGTCGTCCGCCTCCGCGAGCCGCACCAGCTCCAGCCGCTCCATCGCCTGCCGGGTCAGCGACCAGCGGCGGGACAGGTAGCGGCTGGTGATCAGCTTCTGCTCCGGGTGCTCGGGCAGCCAGCCCTCACCGGCCCGCAGCAGCTTGTCGACCTCGTCGGAGGAGACCCAGTAGTGCTTGGCGTCGTCGAGGACGGGGAGCAGGACGTACAGGTGGCGCAGGGCCTCGGCGAGGGTCAGCGCGCCGGATTCCAGGACGAGGCGTACGTACCGCGAGTCGCCCCACTCCGGGAACTCGGCGTCCAGCGCGACGGGCTCGGCGGTCACGGCCCAGCCGAGCGGCTCGAACAGGCGCCCCACAAGTTCCGGGCCGCCGCGGGCCGGCAGCACGGGCACCTCGACGCGCAGCGGCAGCGGCTGTCCCGCGATCTCCGGCCTGGCGTTGCACACGCCCCGCATCGCGCTGGAGAAGACGGCGCTCAGGGCCACCGCGAGCAGCGAGGAGGCCGCGTACGGGCGGTCGTTGACGTACTGGGCGAGCGCCGCGTCGGGCGCTCCGCCGCGCCCCTTGCCCCGGCCGCGCCGGACCAGGGCCACCGGGTCGATCTCCAGCAGCAGCGCCGCCGTGCAGCGCCGGTCGTCCGCCTCGGGGTAGAAGACGTGGGCCGTGCCGTAGGAGGTGGAGAACGACTGCGCCTTGCCGGGGTGCTTGTGGAGCAGGAAACCCAGGTCGGTGGCGGGGCGTTCGGGGGTGCCGGTGGTGGTGATCGTCAGGAACACGGTGGGCTGCCTCGAAGGGTCGGGAAGAAGCGAAAGCGCTGGTCGTACGCTTGTGCGCCGCTCCAACGTACAGAGAACGGCGCGTGGGCACCCGGGATTTTCTCCGGGCCGAGGCTGCTGCGGCTGCTGCCGCTACGGCTGCTGCGGTTGCTCGCTCTGTTCCCGCTGCTCGCGATGCCACGGGCGGACGCCGAGCTTCCCGGTGGTTCCGAGGTCGAGGTGGGGCGTCACGGTCACCGGGTCGGCGCCGGCCTTCGCACGGACGCGGACGTACGGCACGTCGACGGGTGTGCCGAATTGCGTGGTGTTGCGCCACACCAGTCCGGAGACTGCGCTCTCGCCGGGCTTCAGGGTGACGGGCCGGGGCCGCTCGTCCCATTCGGGCAGGGTGGTGATGCCGCCGCTGCCCCGGAGGATCCTGACGCCCTCGATGGGCTCACGGCTCTCGTCCAGCAGCTCCAACCGCGGGTAGCCGTCCACGGTGTAGTCGCGCGTCCCGCAGTTCTCCAGGTGCAGGCCCACCACGCGCAGCCCCATGGCGGCGTCGCCCCGGTCGGCCGTGACACGGATCCCCGAGGGCGGGCAGGCACCCGCGGCGGGCGGCGCCTCGTCCGCCGGGACCTTGGTGACCTCGGCGACCTTGACCCGCGCCACCGGGGAGGCGCCGGGCGGCAGAACGCCCATGCGGACCGTGCCGCGCACCGTCCTGCCGGGACCGACGTCGCGCACCGTCTCCCACTTGTTGCTCATGACCTCGCCGGTGCCGGTCGTGAAGTCGATGAGGACGGTGTACGTCATCGCCTCCGTGCCGTCGTTGGTCACCTCGTACTCGGCGAAGACGCCCGAGTCCGCGGGCAGGCTGTCGGCGTGGACCAAGTGGTCGCGGGAGGGGGAGGGGGAGGGCGACGCGGGCGGGATCGTCACCGCGGTGATCCGGACGCCGTCGGTGCCCGGATCGTCGACCCGGGTGCGGTACGGCGAGGTGGCCGCGCCCGGGCCGGCGCTCCGGGTGCCGCCGTGCTCCGATCCGCACGCCGGGAGGAGCAGGACCGCGGCGAGGACCGGGAGGAGGGTGACTGATCTGCGCATCCGGTCACCTCATCAGGGCGCCGCGTCTCCGACTGTGGCGGAAGCCATAGTTCCGGTCACAGGCCTGTCACAGGTCCGGGGGTGCCGCTGTGGGGATGTGCCTCTCGGCCGGGACGACGGTGCGTCCGGACCGAGAGGGCACCGGGGCCGGGCGACCGGCGATGTTCGACCGGTGTCGCGCAACCGGTCTCGTACCACCGGTGTGGCGTTACGACAGTTGTGACTGCACCTGGGAGGAGATGAGCTCCAGGTGGTCCAGGTCGGTCAGGTCGAGGATCTGGAGGTAGATCCGCCGGGAGCCGATCCCGGCGTAGCGGCCGATCTTGTCGACGACCTCGGCCGGGGAGCCGGCCAGGCCGTTGGCCTTCAGCTCGTCCACCCCGCGGCCGATCGCGGCGGCCCGGCGCGCGACCTCGGCATCGTCGCGGCCGACGCAGACGACGAGCGCGTTGGAGCAGATGAGGTCGTCGGCGCCGCGGCCGGCGGCATCGGCCGCGGACCGCACCCGGCCGAACTGCCGCTCGCTGTCCTCCACGGAGGCGAACGGGATGTTGAACTCGTCGGCGTACTGGGCGGCGAGCCGTGGGGTGCGGGTGGGGCCGTGCCCGCCGACGAGCACCGGGATCTTCGCCTGGGCGGGCTTGGGCAGCGCCGGCGAGTCGACGAGTTCGTAGTGCTTTCCGCGGAAGTCGAAGGTCTTGCCCGCCTCCGTCGCCCACAGGCCGGTGACGATGGCCAACTGCTCCTCGAGACGGTCGAACTTGTCCTTCGGGAACGGAATGCCGTACGCCGCGTGCTCCGCCTCGAACCAGCCGGCGCCCAGACCCAGTTCGACCCGGCCGCCGGACATCTGGTCGACCTGCGCGACCTGGACGGCGAGCACACCGGGCAGCCGGAAGGTGGCGGCGGTCATCAGGGTGCCGAGCCGGATGCGCCTGGTCTCGCGGGCGAGTCCGGCGAGAGTGATCCAGGCGTCGGTGGGGCCGGGCAGTCCGTCCGCGTCGCCCATGCGCAGATAGTGGTCCGAGCGGAAGAAGGCGTCGAACCCCAGGTCCTCGGTGGCCTTGGCCACGGCGAGCAGAGTGTCGTAGGTGGCCCCCTGCTGGGGCTCGGTGAAGATGCGGAGATCCATGCCCTCATCCTGCCCGCATCCCGTACGCCGGCGTGCACGCCCACCGCGCGCCGGTCGCGCCCGCCGGGTGAACCTCGTCAGCCCGCTTCCCGCTCCGGCAGCGCCGTCTCCTCCCGGGCGGCCAGCTTCCGCAGCATCTCGCGGACCCGGTCTCTGGACTCGTCGGCCGCGTCGATCGCCTCCATGCACTGCCAGTAGGTGCGTTCGTCGGCGGCGGAACTGGCGATGCCGACCAGGGCGATGCCGACCTCGCCCAGCAGGCCGCCCAGGCCCACCAACACCTCGTGCGCGTCGGCGAGTTCGGTGAGCTGGGCCGCCCGTAAGTCCCCGGGATCGAGTTCGGGTGCGTCCAGCACCCCGCAGCCCCGGCCCGCCAGTTCGGTCAGTCCCAGTGCCTCGCCCCGCAGTTCGGGCGGTCCGGAGACCGCGAGGCGGCTGCCTATCGCCTGTGCCAGGGCCTGCGCCTGCCACACCTCGGTCAGGATGACGGGGGCCTCGCCGCTCCCCGCCAGGGCACGCCTGCTCGCCAGGATGAGCCGCACCGCATCCATGCGCTGCCCCCGTCTCTCCCCACGTGCGCGCTTCTCGCACGTCTGCCCGAACTCCGTCGTTCACTACCCAGAGTGACTCCGAATGGACCGAAAAGCCAGAGGAAGACGGAAATCTCTGGACAACAAATCGATTTCAACCGAGCGAACAACTTCGGAGAGTGATATCGGAGGGTCTCATTCCGTCGAGGTCCCGGGTGCGGGCGATGCGATCGGGCGGACCCGGCGGGCCGGGCGGACCGGGCGGGACGAGCGGACCCGGCGGGCCGGGCGGACCGGGCGGGACGAGCGGACCCGGCGGACCCGGCGGGCCGGGCGGACCGGGCGGGACGAGCGGACCCGGCGGACCCGGCGGGCCGGCGCACCGGCCCCCGGCCAGACCCCACCGCCGCC
>NZ_JBEXZD010000072.1:0-42341 GCF_040628575.1 Streptomyces sp. NPDC006393 | reverse complement strand
AGCGGTACGTCCCCTGGGGGCGCGCCTCGGGGCCGGCGTCGGCCGCACGGAGGCTGAGGACCATGGTGAGGCCGCCGCCGGGCGTGTCCTCGGCCGCCGTACGGCGGCGACGGTCCGCGGCCCGGACGGGCCGGCGCTCCTTGCCGGACCGCTACTTCTTGGACTTCGCGGCCTTCGGCGTCAGCAGCCTGGTGCCGTTCCAGTCCTTGCCCACGCTGACGCTCTTGGTCTGCGACAGCCCCGCCGTCGTGGCGGCGTCGCCGATGTCGCTGGGCTCGACGTATCCGTCCCGGCCGGTCTTCGGCGTCAGGAGCAGGATCACCCCGCCCTCGTCGAGGAAGCCCAGGGTGTCGACCAGCGTGTCCGTCAGGTCGCCGTCCTCGTCGCGGAACCACAGCACCACGGCGTCGGCCACGTCGTCGTAGTCCTCGTCGACGAGCTCGCTGCCGATCGCTTCCTCGATGGACTCGCGGAGCTCCTGGTCGACGTCGTCGTCGAAGCCGATCTCCTGGACCACCTGCCCGGGCTGGAATCCCAGCCTGGCGGCCGGGTTAGTCCGCTCCTCCGCGTGGTCCGCGGTCGCGCTCACGGGTTGCCTCCTGATGGTGTTGCGATATGGGTCTTCAGCCACGCGCGTGCGCGAAGCATTGGCCGTAGTCCACACGGGCGGGCCGGATCGCGCAAGTACCCGGCGGTCCGGACCGCCGAAACGGTGACGTTCCCGGCTGTGTCGCCGCAACTCCTGACACCGTATCGCGATCAGCGGTGACTCACACCACACCCTTCTGCCCGCTTTTGCGTGTTTGGGAACCCCCGGTGGGCAGGAGAACCAGCAGGAGTCCTCCGGTTACCGAGCAGTAGAGATGACGTGTGGCTCACGCCAGGTACACGATGGGGAACGGTGCAGGCACAGACAGGCAAATCGACTGAAACCCAGGGAAAGACCGAAAAAACCCAGAACCGCCCCAGATATGTCAGCCCTCTGACAGGTAAGGAACAGCGTGGCTTCCGGATCCGATCGAAACCCGATCATCATTGGCGGCCTTCCGAGTCAGGTTCCTGACTTCGATCCCGAGGAGACCCAGGAGTGGCTCGACTCGCTCGACGCCGCCGTCGACGAGCGAGGCCGGGAGCGGGCCCGCTACCTCATGCTCCGGCTGATCGAACGCGCCCGTGAGCGGCGCGTGGCCGTGCCGGAGATGCGCAGCACCGACTACGTCAACACCATCCCCACCAAGAACGAGCCGTTCTTCCCGGGCAACGAGGAGATCGAGCGCAAGATCCTCAACGCGACCCGCTGGAACGCCGCGGTGATGGTCTCCCGCGCCCAGCGCCCCGGCATCGGCGTCGGCGGCCACATCGCCACCTTCGCCTCCTCCGCCTCGCTCTACGACGTCGGCTTCAACCACTTCTTCCGCGGCAAGGACGACGGCCGCGGCGGCGACCAGGTCTTCTTCCAGGGGCACGCCTCGCCGGGCATCTACGCGCGCGCGTACCTGCTGGACCGGCTCACCGAACAGCACCTGGACGGCTTCCGCCAGGAGAAGTCCAAGGCGCCCTACGGCCTGTCCAGCTATCCGCACCCGCGCTCCATGCCGGACTTCTGGGAGTTCCCGACGGTCTCCATGGGCCTCGGCCCGATCGCCGCGATCTACCAGGCCCGGATGAACCGGTACATGCACGCGCGCGGCATCGCGGACACCTCCGACTCGCACGTGTGGGCGTTCCTGGGCGACGGCGAGATGGACGAGCCGGAGTCGCTCGGCCAGCTGTCCATCGCCGCCCGTGAGGGCCTGGACAACCTGACCTTCGTGGTCAACTGCAACCTCCAGCGCCTGGACGGCCCGGTGCGCGGCAACGGCAAGATCATCCAGGAGCTGGAGTCGGTCTTCCGCGGCGCCGGCTGGAACGTGATCAAGCTGATCTGGGACCGCACCTGGGACCCGCTGCTCGCCCAGGACCGCGACGGCGTGCTGGTCAACAAGATGAACACCACCCCGGACGGCGCCTTCCAGACCTACGCCACCGAGTCCGGCGCCTACATCCGCGAGCACTTCTTCGGCGACGACCACCGGCTGCGCAAGATGGTCGAGAACATGACCGACCAGCAGATCCTGCACCTGGGCCGCGGCGGTCACGACCACCGGAAGATCTACGCGGCCTACAAGGCGGCCCTGGAGCACAAGGGCCAGCCCACGGTGATCCTGGCCAAGACGGTCAAGGGCTGGACGCTGGGCCCGAACTTCGAGGGCCGCAACGCCACGCACCAGATGAAGAAGCTCACCGTCGACGACCTCAAGCGCTTCCGGGACCGGCTGCACCTGCCGATCTCCGACCAGGAGCTGGAGTCCGGCCCGCCGCCGTACTACCACCCGGGCCGGGACACGGACGAGATCCAGTACATGCACGACCGCCGCAAGGGCTGCGGCGGCTACGTCCCGACCCGGATCGTGCGCGCCAAGCCGCTCGCCCTGCCCGACGACAAGGCGTACGCGTCCGTGAAGAAGGGCTCCGGCCAGCAGGCCATCGCCACCACCATGGCGTTCGTGCGGCTGCTGAAGGACATCATGCGGGACAAGGAACTCGGCCGGCGGTTCGTGCTGATCGCGCCGGACGAGTACCGCACGTTCGGCATGGACTCGTTCTTCCCGAGCGCGAAGATCTACAACCCGCTCGGCCAGCAGTACGAATCGGTGGACCGCGATCTGCTGCTCGCCTACAAGGAGTCGCCCACCGGGCAGATGCTGCACGACGGCATCTCCGAGGCGGGCTGCACCGCCTCGCTGATCGCCGCGGGCTCGGCCTACGCCACTCACGGCGAGCCGCTGATCCCGGTCTACGTGTTCTACTCGATGTTCGGTTTCCAGCGCACCGGCGATCAGTTCTGGCAGATGGCCGACCAGCTGGCACGCGGTTTCGTCCTGGGCGCGACCGCCGGACGTACGACCCTGACCGGTGAGGGGTTGCAGCACGCCGACGGCCACTCGCAGCTGCTGGCCTCCACGAACCCGGCGTGCGTGGCGTACGACCCGGCGTACGCGTACGAGATCGCGCACATCGTGCAGGACGGCCTGCGCCGGATGTACGGCGGGGAGGCCGAGAACCCCGGGCACCCGCACGGCGAGGACGTCTTCTACTACCTGACCGTCTACAACGAGCCGATCCGGCAGCCTGCCGAGCCCGCGAACGTGGACGTCGAGGGCATCCTGAAGGGCGTCCACCGGATCGCCCCGGGCACGGCGGGCGAGATCCCGGCGCAGGTCATGGCCTCCGGCGTGGCGGTGCCGTGGGCCCTGGAAGCGCAGAAGATCCTCGCCGAGGACTGGAACGTCAAGGCGGACGTCTGGTCGGCGACCTCCTGGAACGAGCTGCGCCGCGAGGCCGTGGCCTGCGAGGAGCACAACCTGCTGCACCCGGAGGAGGAGCAGCGGGTGCCGTGGGTGACGCGGAAGCTGAGCGGGGCCGAGGGCCCGTTCGTGGCCGTGTCCGACTGGATGCGGTCGGTGCCGGACCAGATCGCCCGCTGGGTGCCGGGTCCGTACCAGTCGCTGGGCGCCGACGGCTTCGGCTTCGCCGACACCCGTGGGGCGGCCCGGCGGTTCTTCCACATCGACGCCCAGTCGATCGTGGTGGCCGTGCTGACGGAGCTGGCCCGCCAGGGCAAGGTCGACCGGTCGGTGCTCAAGCAGGCCATCGACCGGTACCAGGTCCTCGACGTCACGGCGGCCCACCCGGGGGCGGCGGGCGGCGACGCGTAGGGCTGGAGCCGCCGCGGGGAGGGCACAGGTCCGTGCACTCCCCGCGGCGGCGCTCAGGCGGCTGCGTCTCCGTCGGGCACCACACCGGTGCCGTCCGTGTCGTCCGTGTCGTCCGTTTCATCCGTTCGGGGCACAGGCGTCACCGCCGGCCGCGGCTCCTCGCCCTTGCGCCAGGTCACGTTCACCTTGAGCGTTGCCTTGCCGCCGAGGTCGGTCAGGACGCTCACCAGATGGCCGCTCTTCGCGGCCAGCTCGATTCCGAATTCGAGCGAAACCTCGTCGGGCGCTGCGCTGCGCAGCCCTGCACGCACACTGCGAGTGACCGTCTCGAGGGTTTGCGGGAGATCCTCCAGCCGCCGCGGTACGGACGGTCCGAAGCCCGTGTCCGTGGGACCCGTCTCCTCGTCGCCCGCCCGCACCCACAGGGACGACCCGTCTGGCATGATCGCTTGAACTAGGTCGGACACCGCGCCTCCTGATACACCGTCACTCGCCGGTGAGCAGAATGCACGACTGCCCTGACAGGTGTCGATCCTCCCTCTAGGATCGCCTCCCGGACGAGCAGGGGGCGCTGTGTGAGCGATGGACGGCATGACTCGGCGACGAAGGTGTACCTCTCGGACGTCGAGATCCACCTTCAGTCACCGTTCGCCAGCGCGGAGGACTTGCGCGCCCGGGTGCTTTTCCACGTCCTCTTCTGCGACGAGTTGCTGGTCGGAGACTCCCAGTGCCTCAACACGCCCTTGTTCCGCGCCCTGGTGTCGCGTGACGAGGCCGGGGCTTCCCCCGTGCGCAGCGACCTGGGGGTCCTGCTGGACAGCGGACGCATCCGTGTCGCTCGACGCGACGACCGCACGCTGCGCGAGGTTCGCGACTCCCAGGAACTTCGTGGTGTCGACAACGTCCCGAGCGCCGAGTACGCCGAAGCGATGGATCTCAGGATTCGACGCCATCCGGTGACCTACGACCTCGACGGCGTCGCGGCGGCGTTCAAGTCGGGCGTGCTGCGGCTGCTCGGCAAGGAGCTCGCCGGGGCCGAGGGCGTCACCCGCCGGCTGCTGGAGGAGGCCCGCTCGTGGGCCGACTCCCAACAGCCCCTGTTCTACAAGTCGATCCGGGACTGGGCCGAGGACTACGGACGAGCCTCGGTCAGTGTGTCCACCGAGGTGGTCCTCGCGCTGGACACCGTCGACCGGGCCGCCGGTGAGGCGTACCGGCAGGCGCTCCCCACCGTGCTGGGAGCCGGCACTGCCGCCCCAAGGGGCACGGTGCGGCTCGCCGCCTCCGCCGGCCACCGCACCGTCGCACAGACGGTCGGCCTCCCGGCGGACATGCTGGACTCCTTCCTCCTGGGCAGACTTCCGGTGGGCGTCCTGCTGGAGGCGACCGAGCAGGCCTCCCGCGCCGTCCTGGTCCGCGAACTGGCCGTACTGAGAAGTGGGCGGGAGCCGGACCAGGCCCTGCTCCAAGAGGCCGTCAGCGAATTCGGCGCCTGGATGCACAGGGCGTTCCTGCGGGCCTACAGGACCACGGACGAACGGGCCCGGGCCGTCCTGCGGGGCGAACAGAACCTGATGCGCTTCGGCATCACTCAGAACGCGGTGACAGGGGCCCTGAGCGCGAGCCTGGAGGTGCCCCAGCCGGACGACGACGGCACCGCTTACCTTGATGTCCGGTTCCTGGAGCACGGCCTTCCGGCCGCGGACGACATCAGTGCCGCCGCATTGCAGCCGCACCGGCTGCGGCAGCGTGCCGTCGTGGGCTCATCCCTGGGGTGAGGCGGTGGCTCCGTCGGCGAGCACGAGGGCGAACGCGGCCAGCGTGACCCCGCAGGTGATGCGTCCCCCGCACAGCGATGCCAGCGCCTGGTCACGCGACAGCCAGACCGGATCGGTCACCGATTCCATCGCCTCGGGCCGCGCCACGCCGCCCCCATCGGTCACCTCCGCGGTGAAGACGTGGACTCCGGACTCGATCAGCCCGGTCTCCGCGTGCAGGATGCCCAGGGGGCGCAGCAAAGAGGGGCGGCAGTCGAAGCCGGTCTCCTCCTTCAGTTCCCGTGCCGCCGCGTCGTGCAGCGCCTCACCCGGTTCGCATCCGCCCCGGGGGAACTCCAGGGAGATACGGCCCAGCGGGTAGCGGAACGTGGGCACCAGCGCCCAGCCCCGCGGACCGGTCGGCACCACCACGACCCCGGCCTGCGACCATCGCCAGCGCAGATACCTTCCTTCCGCGCCGCTGGGCGACACGACCTCGTCGTTGTACAAGGAGCCGTAGCGGTTGTGGAACACCCGCACCTCCCTGTTCCTCCGGATGGGGAGCGGATCTGTCGGCGCGGTTCCGGGATCATTCGTCGGCATGGCTCTCCTGCAGCGCGTCGTGACCGTCCAGGCCGGACAGCATCAGCCGCCAGGATGGTCTCTCCTGGGTGGACCCGTCCATCTCCTCCTCCAACTGGAGGAGGACGCGCAGGGCCACGCGCTGATCCTGCCGATGCGCAGGAAGGTGCAGCGGCAGGGCGGCCCGGAGCTGGACCGCCTCACGCAGGACGACGTAGGCCTCGTGCAGCCGCCCGGCCCTGATCAGCCCCAGGCCCTGACGCTGCAACGTGCCTGGCAGCCGCGCCAGATGCTGTCCGGGCCGCCGCTCGGCCAGGTCTCGCGCCAGGCGTACCGCTTGGGCCCCGGTGGCCAGGGCCTCGGTGGTCAGACCCGTACGGTGGCGGCACTCGGCGAGGATCTCCAGGCAGGACAACAGGATGTCCTCCTGCCGCGGCCCCGCGCCGGCCTGCTCGCACCGGATCACGCCCTCCGAGGCGTCGCCTGCGGCTCCGTTGACCTGGCCGTCGAAAAGCCGGAGCAGGGCGAGCGTGCTCAGCACCGCGGCGGTGTCGAGCAGTCGGCGCCTGCGATGGGCCCCCGGTGCGTCCAGAAGCTGCCGGTACAGGGTCAGTGCCTCGATGCTCAGGCCGAGGGCGGTGGAGGTCCGTCCCGCGCGGTGCTGCAACGCCGCCAGGTTGTGCAGTGCCGTGGCGTGTTCCGGTGCGTGTCGCTCGGAACGCCTGAGGAGCTCACGGCTGAGCACCACCGCCCGGTCGGCCGCCTTGATCGCGTCTCCGCGATGGCCCGTTTCGTCGAGGCGCAGGCTGAACCGCACCAGGCGACGCAGTCGGAGCAGCCCCTCCTCGTCGCCGTCACCCTCCTCCGCCGGACGGAGCAGGCGTCCGAGGACGAGGGCGGCGATCCCGGACAGTCCGGAAGGATGGCTGGGCAGGAACTGCTCGGCCTGCCGCAGCAGCTCGGTGTCGCAGCTCTCCAGCGCCGGACGCATCACCTCGGCGAGCGGGTCCGCGTGCGGCATCCGGCTGCCCGTGATGATCAGCGCGGGCACCAGCAGACGCGGTCGTGTGCGCACGGCCAGCCGCAGCGAGCGGTCCAGGATCGCGTGCGCCGGGTGGTCGACGACCCGACCCACCGCGGTGCAGCCACGCGCCCGTGCCAGCGCGTCGAGTGTCGGCAACACCGCGCCGACCCGCTCGTCCGCGCTCGCATCGGGCGCATCGGCGACGTCCAGGACGGCCGCGAGGTACGCCTCGCCGCTCCTCCCCCAGCGGTCGGTCTCCCGTAGCACCCGGCGCACCAGAATCTCACCGACGCGGTCCGGCTCAAGAGGGGCCACCGCGCCACCGGGCGCGGGATAGAGCGCCCTGAGACAAGCGTGCACGGCAGACATGTCGAGGCTCGGCCGTCCGGGGAAGGCGGCCTCGTGCGTGCGGGCGAGCAGCGCCGTCAACCGGTCCGGGACGAGGCCGCGGGCCAGGGTGGGCACCAGCAGCAGCGCCTGTGTCACCACAGGGCCGACGCGGCCGTTCAGGGCCGGGCTCTCGCCGAGCTGGTCCTCCACGAAAGCGTGCCACGCCCTGGTTTCGTGCCGGCAGATGCGTACCAGCGGATCATCCCCCTCGTCCCACGTCTCCCCCTGTTTCAGGCTGAGTACAGCGTCGAGTGCGCTCGCCAGCACACCCAGCAGCGAGTCCTGCCGACGCGCCCGCCGGCCCAGCGACTGCGGCACCGGAAGCCATGAACAGTCCAGTTGCCGGGCGAATTCGGAGAATGCCTGCTCAGCCAGCGTTTCGGGATCCGCCGCTTCGATCGTGCTCGGCAGGCGCCGGGAGCTCGCCCCGGCCAGGGCCCAGTCCTCCACCTCCAGGTCCTCCAGCGCCTCGCGCAGAGCCGGCCACAGCGGGTCCTCGGACCGGGCCAGCAGCAGGACCCGCAGGGTCATACCGTTGCGTCGGCGGCGGTGGACATGACTCAGCAGTGCGCAGACATCGTCCTGCCGTGCCTGGGCGTAGTCGAAGACCACCAGGGTGGGAAAGCCCGCTGCCAGCGCGGAGCTCAGTTCTTCCAGCCAGCGGCTGCGTCCCACGGAGTCCTTGAAGGGCTCCGGTTCGGCGAATCCGGCGATCCAGCCGGACTGCCGGAGCTGTCCGCACAGCTCGGCCGCCAGGCGGGTCTTGCCCGATCCGCCCGGCGCGTGCAACAGGCGCAACAGCTGGTCGGCCGGTTCCTGGCACCATGTGTGCAGCTCGGCCAGCTCGGGACGCGGCACGAAGGGCATCGCTCCCCGAGCCAGCATCTGCGCGGGTGTCGTGCGTTGGCCACCGCTGCCGCGGCCCTCGGCGAAGAGCGTGTCCTGGAACCCCTGGCGGCCACGGGCGGTGTCGAACCACTCCGTGCCGGGACCGTGGGCCCACGCGTTGCGTTGCACCAGTCCCGGTGAGCACGACTCGACGGCAGCGACGGGGATCAGCCATCCTCCGGAAACGTCCTTCTCGTTCCGGGAGGCCTTGAGAATGCCGCACACCCGCCCGGTACGGAGGTTCAGAACCGGTCCGCCGCTGAAGCCCCTCACCACCTGATCGCCCTGGAGCCGCACGAACCGGCCGCTGCGTCCGGCCACCCGCAGATCGAGCGTGTCGGGCTGTACCCCGGGGTCCAGGGTGTGCCCGCTGAAACCGTGCACGGACACCGGCTCGGACTGGGCCGGCGCCGCCTCGTCGAGCCATACGCCCGCGAGCCCCGCGGCGGGCTCGGACAGTCGTAACTCCGCAAGATCCGGATACTCGTGGATGATGCCCGCGCCGCCGACCCGCGGCTCCATGCGGACCACCTCGGCGGCCAGACTCGAGCCCTCGGCCTCGACCGACAGTGGTACCCCTTCGCATCCGGAGACCACGTGGGCACAGGTGAGGACGGTGTCAGGGGAGACGAGAAAGCCGGTGCCCCGGAAGTTCGAGGCCGCCAGGATCCGGACCACATGCCGTTCTGTCATGGTCTGCAGTGCTTGCAGAGTGCCCACGCCCAGTCGTTCAGACCCCTCCAACGCCGCCCCCTCACACCGACGAACGGATGTCCCGCGAGGGGCCAGTATCGCGCGCCGCCGACGCCGAACCGACGCCCGAGCCAGGCTCGCCCGCCGGACCTACGATGCGGGCATGGACGATCTGTCGGCACAGGCCCGTTGGGAACGGCGTACGCAGCGGCCCCTGCTGGTGCTCGCGCTGGCGTTCGCCGCGGCCTACGCCGTGCCGATCGTGCACAGCTCCGCGAGCCGGCCGGTGACGCTGGCCTGCACCGTGGTGGAGTGGGTGGTCTGGGGCGCGTTCGCCGCCGACTACCTGATGCGGCTCGGGCTCGCCCGGCGGCGCGGGGAGTTCGTCCGCGGGCACTGGCTGGACCTGTGCGCGGTGGTGCTGCCGATCCTCCAGCCGCTGCGGCTGCTGCGGCTGGTGTCCACGCTCATGCTGGTGGGGCGGCGGGCGCGGATGGCCGAGCAGATCCGGCTGACGACGTACGTCGCCGGGGCCGTGGTGGGACTGCTGATGTTCGGGTCCCTGGCGGTGCTGTCGGTGGAGCGGGACTCGCCGAACGGGAACATCAAGACGCTGGGTGACGCGGTGTGGTGGTCGTTCACGACGATGACGACCGTCGGCTACGGCGATCACGCGCCGACCACCGGCCTGGGACGGATGCTGGCCGTCGGCCTGATGCTGGCCGGGATCGCCCTGCTGGGTGTGGTGACCGCGAACATCGCGGCCTGGTTCATCGCCCGCTTCGAGCGCGACGACGTCGTCGAACGCCGGCAGACGCAGGCCATCGAGGAACTGGCCGAGGAGGTGCGCAGGCTCCGGGCCGAGGTGCGGGCCCTGAACACGGAGGAGGGCCCCCGGCCCTCGGCCGGAGGCCCCGCTCGCGTCCGCCCGGAATCAGAACCGGGATCAGAACATGCCGTTGCCCCAAGTGGCCGCTCCCGCCAGCGAGATGACGGCGACGAGCGTGTCGATGGCGCCCAGTACGAGGGCGACCAGGGCCGGGACCGAGCGGTCGGCGCCCGCCCAGCTGCGGCCCATCGCCAGCCAGCCGCAGACGACCGCCACCGGGCCGAGGACGATGCCCAGCACGAAGAATCCGGCGATCGCGCAGACGGCTCCGATGATCCCGAGCGTCGCGCTGTCCGGCCCGTTCCGTGACCACGTCCGACCACGTGAACGGGGGTGTGCGCGCGTTCCGTGTCCGAAGCCCGTCATCATCAACTCCTCGAACCCCGCGTCTGGTTGGGGTTCTGTCGGGGTTCATGTATGCGGGTACCCCGGTTCCGGAGCTCATGCCTCGCACCCCATGACGGATGACCGGACCGCGTCCGCTGCCTGCGCGCTGCCCCCCTCCAGCAGCGCGCCGCAGACGGTCGTCCTCCGTCCCCTGCGCAGGACGTGACCCACTGTGACCTGCCGCGCGCTCCGGGGGCGAGCCGTCCCGGGCAGCGTCACCCTGATGGGCGAACCCGGGCCGGCGGAACCGGAAGTCCGCCGGCCGGGTGCGTCAGATGTGGCCGACGCCCGCGCCCGCCTCCGCGTTCTGCCCGCGCTTGGTGAGCAGCGCGACCAGGACGGCCACGGCCGCGACACCGGCGGCGACGAGAGAGGCCAGGCTCATGCCGGAGATGAACGTGTCGTGCGCGACGGAGGTGATCTTCGCGGCGACCGCCTCCGGCACACCCTTCGGCACCGGTGCCACGCCGACCTGGACGGCCTCGGAGGCCTGGTCCGCCTGGGCGGCCGTGAGCGGCGGGAGACCCGCGTCCTTCCAGTTGCCCGCCAGGTCGTTGTCGACCTTGGAGGCCATCACGGCGCCCAGCACGGCCGTGCCGAGGCTGCCGCCGATCTGCATGGCGGCCTGCTGGAGACCGCCGGCCACGCCGGACAGCTCCATCGGCGCGTTGCCGACGATGACCTCGGTCGCGCCGACCATGACCGGGGCCAGGCCGAGGCCGAGCAGGGCGAACCAGAGCGACATCGTGGCGCTGCCGGTGTCCGTCTCCAGGGTGGACATGCCGTACATGGCGACGGCGGTGGCGAGCATGCCGCCGGCCAGCGGGATCCGCGGGCCGAGCTTGGTGATCAGCGCGCCCGCGAGCGGCGAGCCGACGATCATCATGCCGGTGAGCGGCAGCAGGTGCAGACCGGCGTCGATCGGGCTCATCCCGTGGACGTTCTGGAGGTAGAAGGTGACGAAGAACAGGCCGCCCATGAACGCGATGGCCATCAGGACCATCAGGACGACGCCCGCGGACAGCGCGACGGAGCGGAACATCCCGAGCGGGATCAGCGGCTCCTTCACCTTCGTCTCCCAGAAGGCGAAGAGGGCGAAGCCGAGCACGGACGCGGCGATGAACGTCCACGTCCGGCCGTCGCCCCAGCCCCAGCTCGGCGCCTTGATCAGGGCCCAGACCAGGCAGAACATCGCCCCGGAGAGCAGCACGATGCCGGGGATGTCGAAGGAGCGCGGCGCGTTCTCGGCGCGGTGGTCGAGCAGGATGATCAGCCCGAGGATCAGGGCCAGGGCGCCGACGGGCACGTTGATGAAGAACACCGACTGCCAGTTGACGTGCTCGACGAGGACGCCGCCGAGGATCGGTCCGCCGGCGGTGGAGGCGCCGATGACCATGCCCCAGATGCCGATGGCCATGTTGAGCTTCTCGGCCGGGAAGGTGGCCCGCAGCAGCCCCAGCGCGG
This sequence comes from Streptomyces sp. NPDC006393, assembly GCF_040628575.1. NCBI lineage: Bacteria > Bacillati > Actinomycetota > Actinomycetes > Kitasatosporales > Streptomycetaceae > Streptomyces > Streptomyces sp. NPDC006393. The sequence continues at coordinate 30,509 of NZ_JBEXZD010000072.1, read as the reverse complement.
CCGGCATCAGCAGCGCGCCGAACAGGCCCTGGAAGACGCGGAAGGTCACGACCATCGCGATGCTGTTCGACAGGCCGATGGCCCCGGACGCGGCGGCGAAGCCGGTCACGCCGATCAGGAAGGTCTGCCGGTGCCCGAAGCGGTCACCGAGCTTGCCCGCGGTGATCAGGCAGACCGCGAGAGCCAGGAAGTAGCCGTTGGTGATCCATTGCACATCGGCGAAGCTGGCGTGCAGGTCCTTCTGGATGGCCGGGTTGGCGATGGCCACGATGGTGCCGTCGAGGGCCACCATCATGACGCCCACGGCGACGGTGATCAGGGTGAACCACGGGTGCCCCCGCAGACCCTGTGGCGGCGCGGGGTCCGACGGGGCTGACGCCTTGTCCCCCGGCCCTGTCGATTCGATGGTCTGACTAGTCATACATTCGAGGCTAATGTCAGCCACTGACAAAAGACAAACGGATTCACAAGTCGGTAACTGACATGTCGCACCCCTATAGTCTGAACAGGGGAAACAGTTCACCGGGAGGGCCGGAGACGTTGATGGAGACGGTGGGGGCCGCCGAGGCGGCGCCACGCCCGGGGCTGCGCGAACGCAAGAAGCAGCGCACCCGGGACGCACTGCTGCGGGCCGCGCTGGAGCTGTTCACCACCCGCGGGTACGAGCAGACGACGGTCGACGACGTCGCCGAGGCCGTGGACGTCTCGCAGCGCACCTTCTTCCGCTACTTCCCCGGCAAGGAGGAGGCCGCCTTCGCCGTGCAGGACATGGTGGAGGAGCAGTTCCTCGACTCCGTGCGCGCCCGCCCGCCCCACGAGGCCCCGCTGGAGGCGCTGCGCCGGGCGGTGCTGGACAACTGGGACAGGATCGGCGAGGCCATCATGAGCGCCGTCCCCCTCGAACTGCACCTGCGCATGTTCCAGGCGATCGAGTCGACGCCCGCCCTGCTCGCCGCGCATCTGCGCCGCTCGGTCGAGACCGAGGAGCAGCTGGCGCGCCTGCTCGCCGCGCGCGAGGGCCTCGACGTGGACACCGACCCTCGTCCGCGTCTGCTGGCGGCCGCGTTCGGCGGGGTGATGCGGGTGACGGGGCGTCAGTGGAGCACGAGCGAGGACCTCAGCCTGGAGGGGATCCGGGCGCTCACGGCCGCGTACCTCGACCAGATGGGACCGGCCCTGACCGGGAACTGGCGGGCCACCGGGCCCGCCCGCAGCGCCGGTTGAGCGGCGGCAGCCCACCGGGGCGGCGCGGGGACGCCCCAGGTCCGACCACAGGGCCGGCCACAGGTCCGACCACACGGCCGGCCACAGGTCCGATCACAGGGCCGGCACGGAGGTGTACGCGGCCGACGAACTGCCGTACGAACAGCCGATCTTGAACACGTGTACGGAAGACGGAGGGACTGAGACCCCCGTCACGCCCCTCAAAACGTGATCCCCGTCACTCGGTTAACGCGAGACCGGCTCGTTCTCCTAGTGTGTCCTCCCAGTGACTTCCTTCGACACCTCCCCGCAGCTCAACGTCTGGCGCGCGCTGCTCGCACTGGCCGTGGTCTTCGTGATGCTGGCGACCACCGGCTGGACCGCCGTGCGCGGCCACCGCGGGTCCACCGCCCTCCAGGCGTCCCTGTCCGCGTGGGAGCACGGACGGCTGCACGGGCACCGGCTGCCGGACCCCGACGCGGCCCCCGCCCTGCTGACGCGTTTCTTCGCCTCGCTCGGCGCCCAGGACCGCGCCCGGCTCGCCCACCGCTACCCGCTGGCGGTCGGCAACATGAACGGCGCTCCCGTCCGGCTGCGTTACCAGGCCAACCGCATCGCGCTCGGCCAGGCACGCAAGGTCGAACTCAAACGCATGCACGACAGCCGGCTCACCCCGGTCGGGCAGCAGGACGCCGGTCGCCGTATGCACCGCTTCACGGCGCTGATGGCCAAGGACCGCCAGATCCTCGCCTTCGACCCCGAGGGCTCCGGACGGGTCGCGGAGGTCTTCGGCAGCCTGCCGAAAGCGGAGCGGGTCTCGGTCGTCGTCCCCGGTGTGGACACCGACCTGTTCACCTTCCGCAAGACCTACCGTCCGTACTCGGCGCCGTACGGCATGGCCAAGTCGCTCTACACGGCGGAGCGCACGGCGTCCCCCGGCACGCGTACGGCCGTGATCGCCTGGGCCGACTACACCGCGCCCAGCGGGCTCGGCGTGGACGCGGCCACCGCGATGCGCGCCGAGGACGGCGCCCAGCGGCTGAACAAGATGCTCGGCGGGCTGCCCGGCCGCGCGCCCGTGGCCCTGTTCTGCCACAGCTACGGCTCGGTGGTCTGCGGGCTGGCGGCGCGCGAACTGCCGGGCCGGGTGACCGACATAGCGGTCGCCGCGAGCCCCGGCATGCGGGTGCGGAAGGCCTCCCACCTGCACACCGACGCGCATGTGTGGGCGATGCGGGACGCCACCGACTGGATCCGGGACGTGCCGTACATGGAGCTCGGGGGTCTCGGCCACGGGGCCGACCCGGTCTCCGACGCGTTCGGGGCGCGGGTGCTGTCGGCCCAGGAGGCCAAGGGCCACGCCGGCTACTTCGAGCCGGGCACGGACAGCCTGACCAACTTCGCCGAGATCGGCGTCGGCTCGTACCAGTCGGTGCGGTGCGCCCATGACAACGACGGATGCCGGGCGGGTTTGTCCGCCACGACGACGGCCGGACGCGCGTAGAGACAGCAGGAAGTGCGGTCTGCGCGAGGAGGGACGCGGAAGCTCGTGCCGCCTACGATGAGCCGCATGGGTGACGTACTGACCGGATTTCACGCTGCCTGGGAGTTCGAGTCCGATTCCGTGCTCATCCGCTACGAACGGGGGATACGGACACCGAAGCTCTTCCAGGCACTCGGCGAGCGCCGGGTGCCCCTGGCCGCGCTCGCGGGGGTCACGCTCGCTCCGGGCCGGCGCGGGACCGTGGTCCTGCGGGCCGAGCCCCGTCCGGGCGCCGATCCGCTGATGGACGCGGCCGACGGACAGCTCAAGGAGGGCTGCGACCCCTATCGGCTGGTGCTGCCCGCCGAACGGGAGACCCTCGCCGGGTACTACGCCGACGAACTGCGCACCCGGATCACCGAGACCGGCCCCGCCGACCGCCATCTGGTGGCCCCGCCCGGGGCGCCGCTGCACTTCAAGGCCTACGACGGCAAGGCGTCCTTCGACGGCACGGCGGTGCGGTTCCGGTGGTCGTGGACCGGGGCGTCCTCGGCGAAGTGGAAGGCCGGCGACCAGAGCTTCCCGGTCGGCGAACTGGGCGGGGTGGAGTGGCGCTCGCCGGAGGTCTTCGACGGGCACCTGCGGCTGCTGCGACGGACCACTGGCACCACGCAGGGCACCGCCGGGCACACCGCGCGGCAGGCCCAGCGACCGCAGCCGGACCAGGACCCGGCCACGGTCGTGTTCGGTCTCGGCTACGGGCCGGTGCACGAGTCGCTCCCGTTCGCCGCGGCCGTACTGGCGGCGGTGCGCGCGGCGGGCCCGGCGGCCCCGGTGCCGGTACCGGCCCCGCGCAGCGACCCCGCCGACATCGCCGACCGCATCCGCCACCTCGGCGAACTCCACCAGGCAGGCCTGGTGACGGACGAGGAGTTCACCGTGAAGAAGGCGCAACTCCTGGCGGAGCTGTAGGGAGCGCCGAGGGGGGCGGCGGCGTGGTCCGCCTACTCCCGTCCGCCCGAGGCGAACGACATGTCGGCGTACCGCGTGCCGGCCACCTGCCCGGCGATCGGCTCCAGCAGCGCCAGCTCCTCCCCCGTCAGGACGATCCCCGTCGCCACCGCGTTCTCCTCCACCCGGCCCGGCTTGCGCGTGCCCGGGATCGGCACGACCGGCAGGCCGTGGACGGACGCCCGCTGCTGCACCCACGCCAGCGCGACCTGCGCGAGCGAGACGTCGTGCGCCTTGGCGACGGTACGGACCGGCTCCAGCAGCGCCGCGTTCGCCGTGGCGTTCTCCCCCTGGAAGCGCGGCATCGTCCGGCGGAAGTCGTCCTCGGTCAGCTCCTTCTCGGCCTGGACGAAGCCGCCCGTGAGGAAGCCCCGCCCGAGCGGCGAGTAGGGCACCAGCGCCACGCCCAGCTCACGCGTGGCCGGCACCACGTTCGCCTCGATGTCCCGGCTGAACAGCGACCACTCCGACTGCACGGCGGCGATCGGGTGCACGGCCTGCGCGGCCCGCAGCTCGTCGGCGGTGACCTCGCTCAGCCCCAGGTGCTTGACCTTGCCCTCGCGCACCAGCTCGGCCATCGTGCCGACGGTCTCCTCGATGGGGACGTGCACGTCCCGCCGGTGCATGTAGTACAGGTCGATCACGTCGACGCCCAGGCGCTGAAGGCTCGCCTCGACGGCCTGCCGGATGTAGGGCGGGTCGTTGCGGATGATCCGCCTGGCCGGGTCGTCCGGCGGGATCGACAGGGCGAACTTCGTGGCGATCACGACCTCGTCCCGGTGCGCCCGGAAGAAGGGCGAGAGGAAGCGCTCGTTGTCCCCCGCGCCGTAGGCGTCCGCCGTGTCGTAGAGCGTCACGCCCAGTTCCAGGGCCCGCTCCAGCGTGGCGCGGGACGCCTCGGTGTCCGTGGGGCCGTAGGCGAAGCTCATGCCCATGCAGCCCAGGCCCTGGACGCCCACCTCCGGTCCGCCCTCGCCGAGCCGTACCGTCGGGATCCTGCTGTCGGTCATCGCGTGCCGTTCCTCTCGGTCTCGTAGCGGCATCCGGCCTGCGCGTAGAAGCCGATCTTGCGGTCCAGGACCGCGAGCGTGTCGCGGAGCTCGGCGATGCGGGCGAGGACGTCCCGGCGGGTCGCCTCCAGCAGCTCGTACCGCTCGCCGTACGTGCTCTCGCCCGCGCGCACCAGTTCCGCGTACCGGACCATGTCGGCGACCGGCATGCCGGTCAGCCGGAGCTTGCCGACGAGGTCGAGCCAGTCCAGGTCGCGGTTGGTGTAGCGGCGCTGGCCGGTGTGCGAGCGGTCGACGTGGGCCATCAGGCCGATGCGCTCGTACCAGCGGAGCGTGTGGGCCGTGAGCCCGGTGAACGCGACGACCTCGCTGATCGTGTACCGGTCCTGCCCGTCGGGACGCGGGTGGCGCGGGGGCGGGGCGGAGCAGATGTCGGTGCGGGTGGGAGCCTGCGGGGTTTCCTCGGTGGCCACGGCCGTGGTCTGCATCACCGTCATGCCCTCCACGCTATGACGTTGGAGTGCACTCCAAGCAAGCCGGACCGGACACGGCGGCCGAAAAGCGCAGGACACGGCGCGGGCCCGGTGGCTAGCGTGCGGGGCATGAGTCTCGTACGACGTGCCGAGCCGGCCGACGCGGAGGAAGTGCTGCGCCTGCGCCAGGTCATGATCGACTCGCTGTTCCAGGCCGACCGGTCCACCGACTGGCACGCGGAGTCCCTGCCCACCCTGCGCGCGAAGCTCGCCGATCCGGACGGGACCTTCGCCGCCTTCGTCGTCGACCACCCCGAGCGGCCGGGAGCGCTGGCCGCGCTCGTGGCGGGCACGATCGACTACCGGATCGGACGGGCGGGCAACCCGCTCGGCGCGGTCGGCTACGTCTTCAGCGTCGCCACGGACCCGGACGCCCGCCGCCGCGGGTACGCGCGCGCGTGCATGGACACGCTCCTGAAGTGGTTCCGCGAGCGCGGCGCCGACCGGGTGCAGCTCACCACGTCCGCCGAGGGCGCCCCGCTGTACACCTCGCTCGGCTTCCGGCCGAAGCCCGACCCGCTGCTGGAGCTGTGGCTGTGAGCGCTTAGGCTCGACGCATGTCGTTGCACAGCCTGGCGTCGATCGAGAACTGGCCGGTTCCCACCGCCGCGGCGGGCGTGGTCCGCGCGGACGGCACGGTCGTGGGCACCCACGGCCCGGCCGACCGGCGTTTCCCGCTGGCCTCGGTGACCAAGCCCCTGGCGGCCTACGCGGTGCTGGTGGCGTACGAGGAAGGCGCGGTCGAACTGGACGAGCCGGCCGGCCCGCCCGGCGCGACCGTCCGCCACCTGCTCGCCCACACCTCCGGCCTGGCCTTCGACGAACACCGGGTGACGGCCCCGCCCGGGGAGCGCCGCCTGTACTCGAACGCCGGCTTCGAACAGCTGGGCGACCATGTCTCGAAGGCCACGGACATCCCGTTCTCCGACTATCTGCGCCAGGCGGTCCTGGAGCCGCTGGGCATGACGCGGACGACCCTGGACGGCTCCCCGGCGAAGGACGGCGTCTCCACGGTCGAGGACCTCCTCCGCTTCGCCGCCGAACTCCAGGCCCCGCGCCTGCTCGACCCGCGCACGGTCGCCGAGGCGATGACGGTCCAGTACCCGGGCAGGAAGGGCGTCCTGCCGGGCTACGGCCACCAGAACCCCAACGACTGGGGCCTGGGATTCGAGATCCGCGGCTCCAAGTCCCCCCACTGGACGGGTACTTCGTCTTCCCCTCGAACTTTCGGGCATTTCGGACAGTCGGGTACGTTCCTCTGGATCGACCCGGACGCGGGGCTGGCCTGCGCGGCCCTGACGGACCGGGCCTTCGGCCCGTGGGCGATCGAGGCGTGGCCGCCGTTCACGGACGGGGTGCTGGCGGAGCTCCGCTGACACCACCGAAGGTCCCCCGAGCGGCCTTCGCGCGGCGGATCGCGCGGATCAATCCGCGTCGAGGCCGTCGACCAGCCGGTTGAGAAAGCGGGTGAAGGTGGCCTCGGGGGTGAGAGGGCGTCCGGGCGAGGCGAGGGTGTGGCCGTCGGCGGCGACGGCGGCGAGGTAGCGGGCTTCTGCGGCACCGCGGTCGGCGGACCGGGCGGCCACGGCCTGGGCGATCTCATGGCTGACGTGCCCGGCGTCGAAGGCGGTGAGCTGGGCAAACCGACTACACCACCCCTGCCGTCAGCTACGTCGACGCCGAATCCACCGTCGCCGTCCCGGACCCGGCCGGCACAACAGACCCGCCCCCTTCGACCTGACCACGCTGGGGCCCCGGACAGCTGGCGCGCACTCCTCAGGCACCGCCGGCGGGCCGGGCAGGGTCTCCCTGTCCGGCCCCGCCCATCTCCCACATCAGCAGTTCCGCTCCCGTCACATCCACCGCCTCCAGTTCTCCGCCCGCGTCCGTGATCCGGGCGGCGTCGCCCGGTCCCAACCGCTCACCGGCCAGCAGCACTTCGCCCCGGACCACATGGACGTACGCGTACGCCGCCTCCGGTACCGCCGTGCGCTCGCCCGCCGCCAGGCGTCGTACGTGGAGCATGGCGGCGGCTTCCGGGACGGCGTACGGGGTGGAGTCGGCGATGCCGTGGACGATCTCGTAGAAGGGGTCGCCGCCGGGTTCGAGGGGGGCCAGCCACATCTGGACGAAGGTCAGGGGGACGGTTCCGTCGTTGCGTTCGACGTGGCGGACGCCGGCCGCCGCGCTCAGGCGCTGGACGTCGCCGGGGCGGATCAGCGTCTCGTGGCCCGTGGAGTCGCGGTGGGTCAGTTCGCCGGTCACCACCCAGGTGACGATCTCCGTGTGGCTGTGCGGGTGCTCGTCGAAGCCGGCGCCGGGGGCCAGGTGCTCCTCGTTGCAGGCGATCAGGGCGCCGAAGCGGAGGTTGTCCGGGTCGTAGTGGGGGCCGAAGGAGAAGGAGTGGCGGGTGGTGATGCCCGCCGCCGGGTCGCCGCCCTGGTAGCGCTCTGCCGCGCGCCGTACGTCCGTCGTCACGGGGACCACCGTAGACCCGCTCGTGAAACCGGCCCTCGCCACCGTTCCTCAAACCCGGTCGCGGGGGCACCCGCAGTCCTACATCCGACCCGGCGGCACGCACTGACGTCCGGATAAGGCAGTCTTGTCCCCGTGCCCGAACCCGAATCCCGTCACGCCGACGCCCCAGCGCGCCCCGCTCATCCGCATGCCGCGACCCTGAGACGGCTGGAGAAGTCCTCCGGGTCCCTCGCCGCGCAGGCGATCGCGCGGATGGACGAGTCGCTGCCGTGGTACCGGGCCATGCCCCCGGAGAACCGCTCCTGGATCGGGCTGGTGGCCCAGGCCGGTATCGCGGCGTTCACCGAGTGGTTCCGGCACCCGGACGCCCCGCAGGCGATCTCGACGGACGTGTTCGGGACGGCTCCGCGTGAGCTGACGCGGGCGATCACGCTGCGGCAGACCGTGGAGATGGTGCGGACCACCATCGAGGTCATGGAGTCCGCCATCGACGAGGTGGCGGCGCCGGGGGACGAGGCGGTGCTGCGCGAGGCCCTGCTCGTCTACGCCCGGGAGATCGCCTTCGCCACCGCCCAGGTCTACGCCCAGGCCGCCGAGGCACGCGGTGCCTGGGACGCCCGGCTGGAGTCGCTCGTCGTCAACGCCGTGCTCAGCGGGGAGGCCGACGAGGGCGCCGTGTCACGGGCCGCCGCCCTCGGGTGGAACTCGCCCGAGCATGTGTGCGTGGTGCTCGGGACCGCGCCCGACGGGGACTCCGAGCTGACTGTCGAAGCCATTCGGCGGGCCGCGCGGCATGCCAAGCTCCAGGTGCTCACCGGGGTTCTCGGGGAGCGGCTGGTGGTGATCGCGGGCGGCAGCGACAACCCGCTGGCCGTGGCGAAGTCGCTGATCGGGCCGTTCGCCGCCGGACCGGTCGTGGCCGGTCCCGTCGTGCCCGATCTGCTCGCCGCGACCCGGTCCGCGCAGGCCGCCGCGGCCGGGCTGAAGGCCTGTTTCGCCTGGCAGGACGCGCCGCGCCCGGTGCTCGCCGACGATCTGCTCCCGGAGCGCGCCATCGCCGGTGACCCGAGTGCCCGGGAGCAGTTGGTAGAGGAGATCTACAGACCGCTGGAGGAGGCCGGGTCCGCGCTCCTGGAGACCCTGAGTGTCTATCTGGAGCAGGCGAGCAGCCTCGAAGGCGCCGCCCGGATGCTCTTCGTTCACCCGAACACCGTGCGCTACCGGCTCCGACGTGTGACAGACGTCACCGGATGGTCGCCGTCCGATGTACGATCCGCGTTCACACTGAGGATCGCCTTGATCCTGGGGCGTCTGGCCGACGGAGATCCCCAGACCTAGGCTTTTGTCGGGGGCCCACAAAACCCCTCCGTGTTCTTCGTCCCTGTCCCCACGGGCGGCTTCGGCCGTCCCCAAGAGAGAGTGTGAGAGTGCTCGTACTCGTCGCTCCCGGCCAGGGCGCCCAGACGCCCGGCTTCCTGACCCCCTGGCTCGAACTGCCCGGGGCAGCCGACCGTGTCACCGCCTGGTCGGACGCCATCGGACTGGACCTCGTCCACTACGGAACGCAGGCCGACGCGGACGCGATCCGCGACACCGCCGTGGCCCAGCCGCTGCTCGTGGCCGCCGGGCTCCTGTCGGCCGCGGCACTCGGTGACGTGGCACCGGATGCCGTCGCCGGGCACAGCGTCGGTGAGATCACCGCCGCCGCCTTCGCGGGCGTCCTGAACGACACGGCCGCGCTGACGCTGGTGCGCAAGCGGGGTCTTGCGATGGCCGAGGCCGCCGCCGTCACCGGGACGGGCATGTCGGCGCTGCTCGGCGGCGACCCGGAGGTGTCCGTCAAGCACCTGGAGAAGCTGGGCCTCACCCCGGCCAACGTCAACGGCGCGGGCCAGATCGTGGCCGCGGGCACCCTGGAGCAGCTCGCCGCGCTGAACGAGGACAAGCCCGAGGGCGTACGCAAGGTCGTGCCGCTGAAGGTGGCCGGCGCCTTCCACACCCACCACATGGCCCCCGCGGTCGCGAAGCTGGCCGAGGCCGCCAAGGCGCTCGAGCCCACCGACCCGAAGGTGACCTACGTCTCCAACAAGGACGGCCGGGCGGTGCCGAGCGGCACCGAGGTCGTCGAGCGGCTGGTCGGCCAGGTCGCCAACCCGGTCCGCTGGGACCTGTGCATGGAGACCTTCCAGGAGCTCGGCGCCACCGCGCTGATCGAGGTGTGCCCCGGCGGCACGCTCACCGGTCTGGCCAAGCGGGCGCTGCCGGGCGTGAAGACGCTGGCGCTGAAGACCCCCGACGACCTCGACGCGGCCCGCGCGCTCATCGCCGAGCACACGAACGCCTGACGCCCTAAGGAGCCGATCGCACATGTCGAAGATCAAGCCCAGCAAGGGCGCCCCGTACGCGCGCATCCTCGGCGTGGGCGGCTATCGGCCCACGCGGGTGGTGCCCAACGAGGTGATCCTCGAGAAGATCGACTCGTCCGACGAGTGGATCCGCTCGCGCTCCGGCATCGAGACCCGGCACTGGGCCGGCCCCGACGAGACCGTCGCGGCGATGTCCATCGAGGCCGCCGGCAAGGCGATCGCGGACTCGGGGATCGACGCCGAGCAGATCGGCGCCGTGGTCGTCTCCACCGTCTCGCACTTCAGCCAGACCCCGGCCGTGGCCACCGAGATCGCCGACAAGCTGGGCACCGACAAGGCCGCGGCCTTCGACATCTCGGCCGGCTGCGCCGGCTTCGGCTACGGCCTCACCCTCGCCAAGGGCATGGTCGTGGAGGGTTCCGCGGAGTACGTCCTCGTCATCGGCGTGGAGCGGCTGAGCGACCTGACCGACCTGGAGGACCGGGCGACGGCCTTCCTGTTCGGCGACGGCGCCGGCGCGGTCGTGGTCGGCCCGTCGAAGGAGCCGGCGATCGGCCCGACGGTGTGGGGTTCGGAGGGCGACAAGGCCGGGACGATCAAGCAGACCGTGCCCTGGGACCGTTTCCGGATCGGCGATGTGTCCGAGCTCCCGCTGGACAGCGAGGGCAACGTCAAGTTCCCTGCGATCACGCAGGAGGGCCAGGCGGTGTTCCGCTGGGCCGTGTTCGAGATGGCGAAGGTCGCCCAGCAGGCGCTGGACGCGGCCGGGATCAGCCCGGACGACCTGGACGTCTTCATTCCGCACCAGGCGAACGTGCGGATCATCGACTCGATGGTGAAGACGCTGAAACTGCCGGAGCACGTCACGGTCGCCCGTGACATCCGCACCACCGGCAACACCTCGGCCGCCTCGATCCCGCTCGCGATGGAGCGGCTCCTGGCGACCGGCGAGGCGAAGAGCGGCGACACCGCGCTCGTCATCGGCTTCGGGGCGGGTCTCGTGTACGCCGCGACGGTCGTTACCCTCCCCTAGGCACTCCGTGCCGGATCATGCGTCCGGGACGGCAACCGCAACACCTGCCGCTGCCGCGGCGGGCGCCACACCCTTACGGAACACAACGAAGGAGCGCCGACATGGCCGCCACTCAGGAAGAGATCGTCGCCGGTCTCGCCGAGATCGTGAACGAGATCGCCGGGATCCCCACCGAGGACGTCCAGCTGGACAAGTCCTTCACCGACGACCTGGACGTCGACTCGCTGTCCATGGTCGAGGTCGTCGTCGCCGCCGAGGAGCGCTTCGACGTCAAGATCCCCGACGAGGACGTCAAGAACCTCAAGACCGTCGGCGACGCGACCGACTACATCCTCAAGCACCAGGCCTGATCGACCGATCACTGCCTTGGGCTGACTGCCCCGCCACCCGGCGGTGGCGCCGTACGAATCCTCGTTTCCGTTGGAGAAAGAATTCCCGTGAGCTCGACCAATCGCACCGTGGTCGTCACCGGTATCGGCGCAACCACACCGCTGGGTGGCGACGCAGCCTCGACCTGGGAGGGTCTGGTCGCCGGCAAGTCCGGTGTCAAGCCCCTGACCCAGGAGTGGGCGGCCGACCAGGCCGTCCGTATCGCGGCCCCGGTCGCCGTGGAGCCGACCGAGACCATTCCGCGGCCGCAGGCCCGCCGTCTGGACCGCTCGGCGCAGTTCGCGCTGGTCGCCGCCCAGGAGGCCTGGAAGGACGCCGGGTTCACCGGCAAGGCGGGCGAGGACGGCAGCGACGGCGCCGTCGACCCGGACCGGCTGGGTGCCGTGATCGCCTCCGGCATCGGCGGAGTGACGACGCTGCTCGACCAGTACGACGTGCTGAAGGAGAAGGGCGTCCGCCGGGTCTCCCCGCACACCGTGCCGATGCTGATGCCGAACGGCCCCTCCGCCAACGTCGGTCTGCTCGTGGGCGCCCGTGCCGGTGTGCACACCCCGGTCTCCGCCTGCGCGTCGGGCGCCGAGGCCATCGGCTACGCCATCGAGATGATCCGCACCGGCCGCGCCGACGTGGTCGTCGCCGGCGGTACGGAGGCGGCGATCCACCCGCTGCCGATCGCCGCGTTCGGCAACATGATGGCGATGTCCAAGAACAACGAGAACCCCGAGGGTGCCTCGCGCCCCTACGACGTCGACCGGGACGGCTTCGTCCTGGGCGAGGGCGCCGGTGTGCTCGTGCTGGAGTCCGCCGAGCACGCGGCCCGGCGCGGTGCCCGCGTCTACGCGGAGGCGGTCGGCCAGGGCATCTCCGCCGACAGCCACGACATCGTGCAGCCGGAGCCGGAGGGCCGCGGCATCTCGCACGCCCTGCAGAACCTGCTGGACCGCACCGACCTGGACCCGGCCGAGATCGTGCACGTCAACGCGCACGCCACGTCGACCCCGGCCGGTGACGTCGCCGAGTTGAAGGCGCTGCGCAAGGTGTTCGGCGACGACGCCGACCACATCGCGGTCTCCGCGACCAAGTCGATGACCGGTCACCTGCTCGGGGGCGCGGGCGGTGTGGAGTCGGTGGCGACCGTGCTGGCCCTGTACCACCGGGTGGCCCCGCCCACCATCAACGTCGAGAACATCGACCCGGAGGCCGAGGCGAACGCGGACGTGGTCCGCGGCGAGGCCCGCAAGCTGCCCGTCGAGGGCCGCATCGCGGCCCTGAACGACTCGTTCGGGTTCGGTGGGCACAACGTGGTGCTGGCGTTCCGGACCGTCTGAGGAACTCCGGTACGAGCGTGAAGGGCCCCCACCGGTCGGTGGGGGCCCTTTCCCTTGCCGCTGTGGCCACTCGGACCCGGGGCCGTGGCTGAGAGTCGGACGCGGGGCCGTGGCTGAGAGTCGGCCCGGGGCGGTGCCTGAGAGGCGGGCCCGGGGCGGTGCCTGAGAGTCGGCCCGGGGCGGTGCCTGAGAGGCGGGCCCGGGGCGGTGCCTGAGAGGCCGTCACACCACCTGGTGCAGCCAGCGCACCGGGGCGCCCTCGCCCGCGTAGCGGAACGGCTCCAGCTCGTCGTCCCAGGGCTTGCCCAGGAGCCTGGCCAGTTCGGCCTCCAGGTCGCTCTCGCCGCGCTGGGAGCGGATCAGGGCGGCGCGCAGCCGGTCCTCGGGGATGAGGATGTCGCCGTGGATGCCGGTGACGGCGTGGAAGATGCCGAGGTCGGGGGTGCAGCTGTAGCGCTCGCCCTCGGCGGTCGCGCAGGGCTCGGCGGTGACCTCGAAGCGCAGCAGGTGCCAGCCGCGCAGCGCGGAGGCGAGCTTGGAGGCGGTGCCGGCCTCGCCCTGCCAGGAGAACTCCGAGCGCCAGGTGCCGGGCGCGGCGGGCTGCCGGATCCAGTCCAGGCTGACGCGCGTGCCGAGCACCCCGGCGACGGCCCACTCGACGTGCGGGCACAGCGCGCGCGGCGCGGAGTGCACGTACAGAACTCCACGTGTCGTCACCGGGACCTCCGGGCAGAGCGGGACTAAGTGCGGGCGGGCGGCAGTGGCGCTCGACCGCCCTGCTGATGGCGAGGCTACCGTGCGACGGGGCAAGGAGTGTGACGTACCGTCGGTCCCGGTGCCAGGAAGGGGCCCCCATTCACCCAGGGGGACGCTTGTACGGCTGTGCGCCGTCGCCTCGGTTGGGGACGGGAACCCTCGCGCGTTCTTATGGAGGGGAGTGCCCGTTCTGCGCGAGGTTGCGCGCGACGACCGAGGGGATCACGAGGATGCGGAAGCGAAGCCACCGTATGCGGGCCGCGCATGCCGTCGTGGCGGCGGCCGTCCTGGTCACCGCGGGCTGTGACGTGGTCGGTGACAAGGCGTCCGCCCGTGACGCCGGTGCCAGAGCGGCCAAGCCGCCCGTGGCGGCGACACCGGTCTGGGACGCCAGTCCGCACTCGATCGCCGCGGTCGGCGACTCCATCACCCGTGGCTTCGACACGTGCGCCGTGCTGTCGGACTGCCCGGAGGCATCGTGGGCGACGGGCAGCGACCCCTCGGTGAACAGCCTGGCGGTGCGGCTGCTCGGGGCGGACGGTGCGGCCCGGCGCAGCTGGAACCACGCGGTGACCGGCGCCCGGGTGGCGGATCTGAACGGCCAGATGGCCCGGGCGGTGCGGAACAAGCCGGAACTGGTGGCGGTGATGGTCGGCGCCAATGACGCCTGCCGCGACTCCCCCGCCCAGATGACCTCGGTCGCCGACTTCCGCCGCGACTTCCAGAAGGCGATGGGCACCCTGCGCAAGGCGCTGCCGAAGGCGGAGGTGTACGTCTCCAGCGTGCCGGACCTGAAGCGGCTGTGGTCGCAGGGGCGGACCAACCCGCTCGGCAAGCAGATCTGGAAGCTGGGCCTGTGCCCGTCGATGCTCGGGGACGCGGACGCGCTGGACGCCGCGGCGAAGCAGCGGCGCGAGACGGTGCAGTCCCGGGTGGTGGACTACAACAAGGTGCTGGCCGAGGTCTGCGCGAAGGACCGCCGCTGCCGCTTCGACCGCAACGCGGTCTTCGACTACCGGTTCGGCACGGCGCAGCTCAGCCACTGGGACTGGTTCCACCCGAGCCGCAACGGCCAGGCGAAGCTCGCGGAGATCGCCTACCGCACCGTCACCGCCAAGAACCCGTGACCTAGGGTTTCCCGCATGAGTGAACTCTTCGGCGCACTGTCCGACGGCACCCCGGTCCACCGCTGGACGCTCCAGCGGGCCGGGGTGCGGGTGCGCGTGCTGTCGTACGGTGGGATCGTGCAGTCGGTGGAGGTCCCGGACCGGGACGGGCGCACCGCGGACGTGGTGCTGGGCTTCCCGGACCTGGCCGGCTACCTCGCCCACCCCGAGCCGTTCCTCGGCGCCCTGATCGGCCGGTACGCCAACCGGATCGCCGGCGGCCGCTTCCCGCTGGACGGGCGGACGTACGCGCTGGCGCGCAACGACGGCCCCAACTCGCTGCACGGCGGGGAGCGCGGCTTCGACAAGCGGGTGTGGGACGTCACCGCCGTCGAGCACGGAGTGCGCCTGTCCCGGGTCAGCCCGCACGGTGAGGAGGGCTTCCCCGGCCGGCTGGAGGTCACGGCGACGTACACGCTGGACTCCTCGGGCGCCCTGAGCATCGCCTACGAGGCGGTCACGGACGCGCCGACCCTGGTCAACCTGACCAACCACACGTACTGGAACCTCGGCGGCGCCGGCTCGGGCGCGGCCGGCGGCCACGAACTGCGGCTCGCCGCCTCCCGCTACCTCCCCGTCGACGAGCACCTCGTCCCGGTCGGCGCGCCGGCCGGGGTCGAGGGGACCCGCTTCGACTTCCGGCAGTCCCGCAAGACCGGCTCCGGCTACGACCACGACTTCGTCCTCGACAAGGGCGTCACCCGGGCCGCCGAGGAGGTCGCCGAGCTCCACGACCCGGCGTCGGGCCGCACCCTGACGGTGGCGACGACGGAGCCGGGCATGCAGCTCTACACCGCCGACCACATCACGGCGCCGTTCGCCCCCGGCGACGGGATCGCCCTGGAGACCCAGCACCACCCGGACTCCCCCAACCGCCCGGACTTCCCGACCACGGTGCTCCGTCCGGGCGAGGTGTACCGCTCGGAGACGGTGTACGGGTTCTCGGCGCGGTGAGGGCCGGTCCGCCGCGGGACCGGCCGCGGCGGACACCCGCTTCCGGGTGCGGGCCCCGGCCCGCCTCCGCGGCCGGTCCGATCGATCCGACCGGAAAAACGAACAATTGTTCCTCGCCGCGCGGACGGCGGTGGCAGACTCTTCCGCCGTGATCATTTCCCGCGTCAAACGCACCCTTCCACGGCCGGGCCACCTGCTCACGGTCGGCCTGGCCCTGTTGTGTTCGCTCCTCTTCGTCCTCCCGGCGAAGGCCGATCCGGCTCCCTTCGACGACTGTCCCTCCGACACGCTGTGCCTCTACAGCGGCAGCGACGGCAGCGGCGACCGCCGCGACTTCACCGAGTCCGGCAACGCCGAGAGCTACGACGCGACCTGGGACGGCAAGACCCTGTCCGCGAAGAACAACACCAAGCTGTGGGCCTGCGTCTACGTCGGCACGGGCTACGGCGGCCTGCTGCAGACCATCAAGCCGGCCAACTCCGACGAGTACTCCACCGACTCGCGGTTCGCCGGCACCATCAGCTCCCACAAGCTGGTCCCTTCCCGTGCGCACTGCTTCACCGGATACGAGCGCTGCCCCGACAACCGCGTCTGCACCTTCACGGAGCCCAACGGCCGCGGCACGATGACCGTCCACCGGCCGGCGACGGACACGGCCACGAAGAACTACGGCAACAGCTACGGCAGCGA
Source organism: Streptomyces sp. NPDC006393 (assembly GCF_040628575.1). Classification (NCBI taxonomy): domain Bacteria; kingdom Bacillati; phylum Actinomycetota; class Actinomycetes; order Kitasatosporales; family Streptomycetaceae; genus Streptomyces; species Streptomyces sp. NPDC006393. Next base: position 14,108 of record NZ_JBEXZD010000072.1, on the reverse strand, counting down.
CGTCGCGCCCGTGTCCGTGTGGAACCGCACCAGGAAGCACGTCTGCTTCTACCCCGAGCCGGACTTCACCGGCACCTGGACCGACCCCGCGGACGGCCAGGTGTACGGGGCGTACGTCGTCCTGCGTGGTGACAGCACCACTGTGCCCGCCCCGTTCGCCGGCACCTTCCGCTCGCACGAACTCGTCAACGGAACCTCGGAGTGCCAGTGACCAGGACCCACCGCCCCTGGACGGCCGCGGCCGCCGCGCTCGGCGCCGCACTCGCCCTCACCTCGCCGGCGAACGCCGAGCCGTCGGAGCCCAGCCTGCTCGCCGCCAACTGGACCAAGGGAACGGCCGTCACCGTCTCCGCCGGTGTCACCCGCACCACGTGGACCGAGTCGACGCCGGACAACCGCGCCAAGGCCCGCATCCTCCAGGTCGTCGAGATCGACCCCACCGCCGGGGCGCTCACCCTGGAGAGCACCGTCGGCAGGGGCGACGGCATCACCGAGACCGTCGCCGACCAGCTCGCCACCGTCAGCTCCGTCGCCGCCCGCCGCCCGCTCGTCGGCGTCAACGGCGGCCTGTTCAAGTCCGATCCCAAGCATCCCGACCACGTCCTGCCCGCCGACGACGAGCCCAAGGCCCTCGTGCACCTGGGCGTCTCGGCCACCGACGGCGTCCTGCACAGCGCCGGCTGCTGGATGAACGGCGCGGGCAGCAGCGGCGCCGTACTCCAGTACGGCATCCCCTACATCACCAAGCTCCGCGCCGAGCTGTCGCTCACCACCTCCACCGGCGCCACCGTCGGCCTGGACGACATCAACCGGGACCCGGGCCGGATCCGAGGCTGCGCGCGCGACGCGGAGGACGCGGCCGTCACCGACCAGAAGGGTCTGTTCACCGACCCGGACGAGATCGTCCTGTTCACCGACGACTACGAGTACCCGGTGCCGAAGCCCGGCATAGACCCGCTCATCACCGCCGACGACGACCCCGGCTTCGAGGTCGTCCTCGACGCCGACGGGGTCGTCACCGACGCCCACGAGGGACGCGGCGGCCGGACCGCGGCGGAGCAGGTGCACGTTCCGGCGGGCGGCCACATCCTCCAGGGCATCGGAACCGGCGCCCAATGGCTGCGCGAGCACCTGGTCCGGGACGACCGGGTGACGCTCGGTCAGAAGTTGCACGACGTGACGCTGGACCGGGACATCCCGCTGGACGACTCCGTCGACGTGGTCAGCTCCTTCCACCAGTTGCTGCGCAACGACGCCGTCCCCGACGAGCTGCCGAACTCATGCAGTGGTACGGCGACGGGCGCCGACGGCACCAACCCGATCTGCACCGACTCGCGCACCGCGCTCGGCACCAACATCAAGGGCCACCCCGTGCTCATCACCCTCACCGGGCAGGACACGGAGGACGGCGACTACCTGCGCACCTTCGCCACGCTCCTCGCCTCCCCGGAGCTCGCGCTGGTCGACGCCCTCAACCTCGACGGCGGCGGATCGACCACGCTGATGGCGGTCACGAAGCCGCTCAACGCACTCACCCCGCTCACCCCGCCCACGGACACGGTGAACGGCGTCAAGGTCTACCGGCACGTGGCCGATGCCGTGTACTCGGGAGTCGGCGGCTACGGGATGTACGCGAAGTAGCCGCTCGGCCCCCTTCTCGGCGGGCGGCAGGCCGCGGCCGGCACCGCCGCGGTGCTCCGGTTCCGCCGCCCGCTGCCGGGCCCCGCGAGCCCGGCGTGATCCGGACGAAAGAACCTAGAGTCCCTCGCCGCGCATTCGCTTGGCCGCGCGGCCGAGCAGGGCGACCGCGCCCGCGCAGACGAGCAGCACCGCTCCGCCGATCAGCGTCGGCTGCGCCTCGCCGCTCTTGATGCCCTCGCCGGTGACGGTGGTGGCCAGCACCAGGATGATCGAGTACAGGCTCCGGCCGACCTTGGCGCCCGCCGGGATCACCTGGAGCAGTTGCGGGATGGTCGTCGCGGCGCCGAGCCCCATGGCGAACGGGATGAACGCGCCTCCCATCAGCGCCCCGAACCCGAAGGAGTTGCCGTAGGCGCCCCAGCCGGCGCCCTTGACCAGCAGATAGCCGGTGGCGGCGAAGGACAGCAGGACCAGCACACCGTTGATGTACGCGGCCAGTGTGGCGGCCTTGCGGGCGCCGGGCAGGTGCGCCGCCGGGGAGCGCCAGGCGTCCGGGGTGATCAGGCGCAGCTGCCGCTTCATGGCCTGCATCTGCGTCAGCGCGAGGACGCCCATGGCCGCGAGGGCCAGCCCGACGGCCGCGGCGCCGAAACCGGCCGGGGCGCGCGTGATGCCGTAGTGCGCGCCGCCGAAGGTGAGCGGGATGCCGAGCACGAAGCCGTAGGCGAGGAGCTTGGACTTCTTCTGGATCCTGAGGACCAGCGTCCGCTGGTCGGCGGTGAGGTTCGGGTCCAGCCGCACATGGCCTTCGCCGAGCCGCTGAAGCGGGGCCTGGGGCTGCTGCGGGGCCTGGGGGGCATAGGGCTGCTGGGGGGCGTAGGGCTGCGGCGGGGGCGGCGGGTACTGGCCCGGCTGCTGCCCGTACGGTGCCGGCTGCGGTGCTTGCTGCGGGTACGGTCCGGGCTGTCCGTAGCCGCCCTGCGGCGGGTACGGCTGCTGTCCGTACGGTCCCGGTCCCTGCGTGTACGGTCCTTGCTGGGCCCCCTGCTGTCCGTACGGCCCCGGCTGCTGCTGCCCCGGATACATCTGCGTCTCCCCCTGAACGTCCACCGGACCGGTCTGGTCCGGCGTTTCCGGGCCGGGAGTCTGCCACATCCGGCCACGACGCCACGAGCCCCGGTCCAGGGGTCAGGTCCCGGACCGGGGCTGCTCGCAGGGAGACTTGTCCCGGATCAGACCCTAATCGCCGGGCTGCCGTGCGGGCCGCAGATCGAACGTCTGGCCGTAACCTCGTACGAACCCTTCACATACTGGCGGCCGTCCCGGGTCCGCGCGGGCACGGCGGCCACGACCTCGACCTCGACCTGCGCCTCGGGCCGGAACAGCCGGGACACCTCGAAGGTCGTGCTGGTGGGCGGGGTGCCGGAGAGGAACCACCGCCGTACGGCGCCGTACTCGGCGAGCTTGTCGACGTCGGTCGGATACGTGCGGATGCTGATCACGTCCGCCAGGCTCGCGCCGTGGGCGTCGAGGAGCGAGGCGACGGTCTCGAAGACACCGCGGCTCTGCTCGGCGAGTGTGGCGCCCTCGGCGATCTGGCCGGAGACGAACAACAGGGCGCTCCCGTCGGCGTGTTCGACGCGGGCGACCTGGGAGTAGTAGGGGCTCAGGGGCTGGGGCGCGCCGGCGGGGCTGCCGAGGGTGATCTGCATGTCGCAGCTCCTCACAGGGCGATGCGGGACACGGCGGTGACGGGGTCCGCGGTGCGGAGGTGGGCGGCGGCCGGGCGAGGTCGTCCTCGGCCGACTCGCCGACGCTGACTGGATCTCCGGCGGCCCACGGCCCGAGGGCACCCTGCTCGACGCGGTGCTGCGCCACGGCTTCCGCCCGCGCATCGCGCACGTCGTCGCCGAGTGGACCGCCGAACAGGGCTACGTCGCCGCCGGGCTGGGCGTGACCCTGGTCCCGGCGCTCGCCGCCGCGTCCGTACGGCCCGACGTCGCGCTGGTCGCGTTGCGGGACTCGGCTGTCAGGGGGTCCGCGGTGCCTGCGGCGCCTGCGATGCCCGGGTGACCGTGTCGCTGTCGCGGTTCGAGCCGCCGTCGCCCGTGTCGTCGCGGTTCGAGCCGCCGTCGCCTGCGTCGCCGTCGGTCCGGTCGACCGTCTCCTCGTCCAGAAGGTCGCGGGCGAGCAGCGTGGCGCCCGCGACCGCGCCCGGCATGAGGAACACGGCGACGAACGGCACCAGGAAGGCCAGGCCCAGCGGCGCGCCGAAGCCCCAGACCAGCGCCTTGCGGGAGCGCAGCAGGGCGAGACGGTCCCGGAGTTCGAGGCCGCGGCGCTGGAGCGCGACGGCCGCCAGCTCCTCGGTGAGGAAGAAGCCCGTGACGAAGAAGCCGATCACGGGCACGACCGTCTGGCCGAGGAACGGCAGAAAGCCCAGGGCGAAGAGCAGTACGCCCCACACCGCGGCCCGGACGAGCACGCGCAGGCTGTCGCGGGCCGATATCCACAGCTCCCGCCAGAGCGGCAGCGTGGACTCGGGTGCCGTGCCGTCCGGGGACACGTCCCGGTCGACCTGCTCGGACAGGATCTCGTAGAACGGCTGGCCGATCAGCAGGGTGACCGCGGTGAAGGTGATCACGGCGAGCAGCAGGCCGAGGGCGAACAGCACGGCGGTGAGGAAGCCGCGGAACAGCCCCGGCCAGGGACTCGGCCAGCCGTCGGCGAACGGGGTGGCCCAGGCGACGGCGTCCTCGCCCCAGATCGCGAGCGCGACCAGGGCCGCCGCGTACAGGACGAGGGTGATCAGACCGGGCAGCAGGCCCAGGTCGAACGACCTCCCGTGCCGGGCCACCCAGCGCTGGCCCTTCAGGAGATGACCGAAACCCACCCCAAGATCACGCATGGGCCCACTCTAGCGAGGGGCCCGTCGCCGGGAGGCCGGCCCCGGTCAGGCCAGCGTGACCGTGATGTTGCCGCGCGTCGCCTTCGAGTACGGGCAGACCTGGTGGGCCTTCTCGACCAGGGCCTTCGCGGTGGCGGCGTCGGCGCCGGGGATGTCGGCCGAGATCTCGACGATGATTCCGAAACCGTCCTCGTTCTTGCCGATGCCGACCTTCGCGGTGACGGTCGAGCCGGAGATGTCGGCGCCCTCCTGGCGGGCGACGACGCCCAGGGCGCCCTGGAAGCAGGCGCTGTAGCCGGCGGCGAACAGCTGCTCGGGATTGGTGCCGGTGCCGCTGCCGCCCATCTCCTTGGGCGGGTTCACGACGACGTCGATCCTGCCGTCGTCGGTGGCGACGCGGCCGTCGCGGCCGCCCTCGGCGGTGGCCACGGCGGTGTACAGGACCTCGGACTGCTGAATGGGCATGCGGTTGTCTTCCTCCTCGGTCCGCCACGACTCGCGCCCACGATCGACGGCGGATTCCGGAAAGAAGTTACCGCATGCCGGAAATTCAGTGAAGGCCATCACCGGGGAGCCGGTCCGCCGGTCCGCCGGTCCGCCGGTCCGCCGGTCCGCCGGTCAGAGCCTGACGATCATCTTTCCGGTGTTGTCGCCGCGCAGCACGCCGAGGAAGGCCTCCAGGGTGTTCTCGACGCCCTCGACGACGGTCTCGCGGTACTTCAGCTCGCCCGAGCGGACCCACGGTCCGACCTCCCGCACGAACTGCGGCTGGAGGTCGTAGTGGTCGCCGACGAGGAAGCCCTCGATGCGGCCTCGGGTCTGGATCAGCCGGGCCAGGTTCCTCGGGCCGGGGGCGGGCTCGGTGTTGTTGTAGACCGAGATCATGCCGCAGACCGCGATCCGGCCGCCCTGGTTCAGGGAGCCGATGGCGGCCTCCAGGTGGTCGCCGCCGACGTTGTCGAAGTAGACGTCGATGCCGTCGGGGGCGGCGCCGCGCAGCTGCTCGCTCACCGGGCCGCTCTTGTAGTTGAAGGCGGCGTCGAAGCCGTACTCCTCCAGGAGCAGCTTCACCTTCTCGTCGGAGCCGGCCGAGCCGATCACGCGCGAGGCGCCCTTGAGCTTGGCGAGCTGCCCGACCTGGCTGCCGACCGCGCCGGCCGCGCCGGAGACGAACACGACGTCGCCCTCCTTGAAGGAGGCGGTGCGCAGCAGGCCCGCGTAGGCGGTCAGCCCGGTCATGCCGAGCACCCCGAGGTACGTCGACAGGGGCGCGGCCTCCGGGTCGACCTCGACCGCGTGCCGGGCGTCCACGGCGGCGTACTCGCGCCAGCCGCCGAAGTGCAGGACGTGGTCACCGACGGCGAAGCCCTCGGCGCGCGAGGCGACGACCCGGCCGACGGCGCCGCCCAGCATGGGCTTGTTGAGCTCGTACGGCGCCGCGTAGGACTTCGCCGCGCTCATCCGGCCGCGCATGTACGGGTCGACGGAGAGGTACTCGTTCCGTACCAGGATCTGGCCCTCGCCCGGCTGCGGGAGCGGGGCCTCGACCAGGGCGAAGTCCTCGGGCTTCGGCCAGCCGACCGGGCGGCGGAGCAGGTGCCATTCACGGCTGACGGCGGGGAGTGTGGGGGTGTCGGACACGGTGGCGCCTCTCGTCGGTGCGGTGCGGTTCCTGGCGGGTCTGGTGCGGTCCTGGCGGGCTGCGACGCCCGAAATGTTTCAGCACCTGAAACAACCATGCGCCTGAATATTTCAGGATGTCAAGTAAGCGGGTACTCTGGACGCCATGGCCACTCCATCGAAGACCCATCGCCCCGATGCGCTGACCCAGGAGGTCGTCGAGCTCATCGGCGACGTCGTGGCCCGGTTCTACGAGGACTACGAGGACGCCGCGGGGGAGCACGCGCTGACCGGCGCGCAGGCGCGGCTGCTGAGTCTGCTGTCGGCGGAGCCGCTGCCGATGCGGAAGCTGGCGCAGAAGCTCAAGTGCGAGCCGTCGAACGTGACGGGGATCGTGGACCGGCTGGAGGCGCGGGGCCTGGCGGAGCGGCGGCCCGATCCGGCGGACCGCCGGGTGAAGCTGGCGGCGGCGACGGAGGAGGGGCGGCGGGTGGCGCGGGAGCTGCGGGAGGGACTGCGGTTCGCGCGGGAGCCGCTGGCCGGGCTGAGCGAGGGGGAGCGATTGGTACTGCGGGATCTGCTGCGGCGGATGCTGAACGAGGAAGCTTGAGCGACTTGAGTGAGCGGGCGTCGCTGTAGCAGTTGACCTGAGTCGCAGCCGGCGCGGGTGGGGATGACGTCAAGCCCTGGGGAGGCGCGACCGCCCGCAGCCATGTCACGACCGCCCGCGGCCATGTCGCGGCTGCACGCGGCTACGTCATGTGCACCACCACAGGAAGCGTTCGCACTTCGTGTGGGTCGCGGTGGGGGTCGGGCTCGGGCGGGGGTCCGACGTCGCTGGCGGCGGCGTGGGGGTGCTGCTCGGGCGGGGTGGTGCCACGGTCGTACCGGAACCGCCGCCCGTCCCCGCGCCCCTCGTCGCCGGTGCCGAGTGGCGCGGGCTTCCCGAGGCGCTCTCGTCCGGTTCCGGCTTCTCGTCCTTCGCGGAGGCGGACGGGGACGCCGATGTCGTGGCCGAGGCCTTGCGTGCGGCCGTGCCGCCGCCAGGAGTGCCGCCCGGCGGCCAGGCCGTCCCGGACGCGCCGGGGCTCGTCGCGCCGCCGTCGGCCGTCTCGTCGCCCGCGGCGGCCGGCTCCGGGCTGGAGAAGCCCGGCAGGATCGGGGCGTCCGTGCCCAGTTCGGCCAGGCTCAGGCCGCCCGCCGCCAGGACGAATCCCGCGCCGATCAGCAGGGTCCTGCGACGGCGCCTGCGGTGGGCCGCGGCCTTGCGGTCGCGGCGGCTCGCCACGGGACCTTGCCGGTCCTCCTCGGGCGTGCCGCGCCCGCGTCCACGGCCCCGGCGCCGATCCGCCCGGCCCAGGGGTTCCTCGGAGCCGTCCCCGCTGTCGCCCGCGCCGTCCGCGAACTCCCGCTCCTGCGCGGGGAGTTCCACGGGTTCGGCCGGCGCCGCGTCCGCGTATTCGTGGAGCGCTTCGGCCGGAGTGCCGCAGCCGGGGCAGGCGAGGGCGCCGTTGAGGTGACGTCGGCACGGGTGGCAGTAGTTCATGACGCGGGAAGACTAGATTCCGCGCGCGTCGGGTTCCTAGGCATCGTTGTGAAGGTTCCGTGGGGAAGCACCGAAAGGCTTGCCTAAACCGTTACGTGTCGGACCCATTGACACTCCCCGCCGCGCATCCTTACTGTCACGCCAGCATTTCGAACGGGTGACGAAATATCGAACAGCGAGAGGCAACCGCCGTGCGCATCACCGGAATCAGCACACACGTGGTCGGAACGCCGTGGCGCAACCTGACCTACGTCCAGGTGCACACCGACGAGGGGATCACGGGAGTCGGCGAGACCCGGATGCTGGGTCACACCGACGCGCTGATCGGCTATCTGCGGGAGGCCGAGACCAACCACATTCTCGGATCCGACCCGTTCGCTGTCGAGGACCTGGTCCGCAGGATGAAGTACGGCGACTACGGGCGCGCCGGCGAGATCGTCATGTCGGGCATCGCGGTCGTGGAGATGGCCTGCTGGGACATCAAGGGCAAGGCCCTGGGCGTACCGGTGTGGCAGCTGCTGGGCGGGAAGGTGACGGACAAGGTCAAGGCGTACGCCAACGGCTGGTACACCACCGAGCGGACGCCGGAGGCCTACCACAAGGCCGCCCAGGGGGTCATGGAGCGCGGGTACCGGGCGCTGAAGATCGACCCGTTCGGCACCGGGCACTTCGAACTCGACCACGAGCAGACCCTGTACGCCGTCTCGCTGATCGAGGCCGTGCGCGACGCCATCGGGCCCGAGGCCGAGCTGATGCTGGAGATGCACGGCCGTTTCTCCCCCGCCACCGCCGTACGGCTGGCCAAGGAGCTGGCCCCCTTCGACCCGGCCTGGCTGGAGGAGCCGGTGCCGCCGGAGAACCTGAAGGCGCTGGAGAAGGTCGCCGCCAAGGTGGACGTCCCGGTGGCCACGGGTGAGCGCATCCACGACCGGATCGAGTTCCGGGAGCTGTTCGACAGCCAGGCCGTCGACATCATCCAGCCGGACGTCGGCCACATCGGGGGCATCTGGGAGACGCGGAAGCTCGCCGCGACCGCGGAGACCCACTACATGCTGGTCGCCCCGCACAACGTGGGCGGGTCCGTGCTGACCGCCGCCTCCCTCCAGGTGGGCTTCACCTCCCCGAACTTCAAGATCCTGGAGCACTTCAACGACTTCGCCGACGCGGAGATCAAGAAGGTGGTCAAGGGCGCCCCGCAGGTGGACCCGGAGGACGGCTGCTTCCACCTCTCCGACGCGCCGGGTCTGGGCGTGGAGCTGGACGTGGACGCGGCCGCCGAGTTCCCGCAGCAGCAGGCCCGGTTCGACCTGTGGGCCGAGGGCTGGGAGCAGCGCAAGCCCAAGGGCACGAAGTGAGCACGGCCGTGAGCACCGCCGTCGTCGTGGAGGCGCCCGGCGCCCACCGGCTCGCCGAGCACACCCCGCGCGAGCCGGACCCGGGCGAGGCGCTGGTCGCCGTGCACGCCGTGGGGATCTGCGGCAGCGACCGCGAGGTGTACCAGGGCAACCGGCCCGAGGGATACGTCCGTTACCCGCTCACACCCGGCCACGAGTGGTCCGGAACCGTGCGCGCGGTCGGTGCGGGGGTGCCGGGGGACCTGGTGGGCCGCAAGGTGGTCGGCGAGGGCTTTCGCAACTGCCAGGTCTGCGACCACTGCCACGCGGGCGAGACGACCCTGTGCGGCGCGGGGTACGAGGAGACCGGCTTCACCCAGCCGGGGGCGATGGCGGCCACGCTGACGCTGCCGGCCCGGCTGCTGCACGTCCTGCCGGAGGACGCCGACCTCACCGCCGCCGCGCTGCTGGAGCCTGCCGCCTGTATCGCCGCCGCCGCGCTGAAGGCGGACGCCCGGCCCGGTGAGCGGGTCGCGGTGGTGGGCACCGGGACGCTCGGGATGTTCGCCGTGCAGTTCCTGCGGGCCGTCTCTCCGGCCCGGTTGCTGGTGGTCGGCACGCGGCGGGACCGGGAGGCGCTGTCCCGGCGGTTCGGCGCCACGGACTTCCGCACCAAGGACGAGGACCTGCCGGGCGGCTTCGACGTGGTCGTCGAGACCGCCGGGTCCGCGGACGCGGCCCGCACGGCCGCCGCGCTGCTGAAGCGGGGCGGACGGCTGGTGCTCACGGGCATCCCGGCGCCGGGCGCCGAGGGGCTCGACCCGACCGACCTGGTGGTGCGGCAGCTGGAGGTGCACACCGTGTTCGGGGCGCCGCCCGCCGCCTGGGCGCACACGGTACGGGTGTTCGCGGCCGGGCTGCTCGATCCGCTGCCGCTGGTCACCCACGAACTCCCGCTCACCGAGTTCTCCCAGGCCATCGAGCTGGTCGGGGCCGGCGATCCCAAGGTGGGCAAGGTCCTGCTCCGCCCGTAGTCGTGCGCCGGTCGCGGCGCGACCTGACGGCGCCGCGGCCGGCGCACCGCCACTTTTTTCACACCCTGAGCCACGAACTTCGTCCGAAATATCGAACGAATGGCTCGGCGAACCCGAAGGACAGCTTGTGACCGACGCTTCCGCCACGGCAGCCCGCAGGCCCGGTGAGCAACTGCTCACCGCGCTCGGCCTGGGCGCCCCCGCCCTCGACCCCGCCGACGCCTCGCCGCACACCTTCCCCGGCGGCGGCCGCTGGCGCACCGAGATCCCCTCGTGCGAGGGTCCCGAGGCGCTGGCGGTGGTCCTGAAGGAGTCCTCGCGGCTCGATGTCCCGATCCACCGGATCAGCCAGGGCAGCGGCGTGTGGATGCTCACCGACGCCGAGATCACCGAGATGGTCGAGGCGACCGCCGAACGCGACATCGAGCTCTGCCTGTTCACCGGCCCACGCGGCACCTGGGACACGGGCGCCTCGGTGCGCTCGGACTCGCGCGGCGCCGGGCTGCGCGCCCGCGGCCACGACGCGGTCGCCGGGTGCGTCGAGGACGCCGTCCGTGCGGCGGAGCTGGGCGTCAAGTGCCTGCTGGTCGCCGACGAGGGCGTGCTGTGGACGCTGCACCGGGCGCGCGCGGCGGGCATCCTCCCCGCCGACACCACGCTCAAGGTGTCCGCGCTGATCGGCCCGGTGAACCCGGCCTCCTACGCCGTCTACGAGCACCTCGGCGCCGACTCCGTCAACGTGCCCAGCGACCTGACGCTCGATCACCTCACCGAGATCCGGCGGGCATCGGCCGCTCCGATGGACATGTACATCGAGGCCCCGGACGACCTCGGCGGCTATGTCCGGATGTACGAGGTGGCCGAGCTGATCCGGCGCGGGGCGCCGCTGTACCTGAAGTTCGGCCTGTCCAAGGCGCCCGGGATCTACCCGTACGGGCACCAGCTGCGCGAGGTCACCCTGGCCACCGCCCGGGAGCGGGTGCGCCGCGGCCGGCTCGCACTGGATCTGCTCGAACGCCACGGCGCCGCCGGGGACATGGCGCCGCTGGGCTCACGGCTGCCGGGCGCGCTGCGCCGGTTCGAAACACCGGCATAACGTTCCGGAAAATCGGCTTCACAGAACACCACACGTCCGCGCACAATCCCACACAACCGTTCCCGGTCCACCAGTGCTCCGCCCCCACACATCCCTAGGCACCATCCCGACGCACCACCGCAGGACCAGGCCGAGCACCACCCCGAGCACCACCGACGCGCAGCGCCCCGCACGGCCCTCGCACCACCGGACCGACCACCGGACCGACCCCGCCACACACCAAGGATGATGACCATGCGCAACCGCAGAGCCGCACTCGCCGCGATGGCCACCGCCGCCTCGCTCGCCCTGACCCTCTCCGCCTGCGGGCAGAACAGCGAGGGCGGCAGCAAGGAGAAGTCGGGCGACACCAAGGGCGCCACCATCGGCATCGCGATGCCGACCAAGTCCTCCGAGCGCTGGATCGCCGACGGCAACAACGTCGTCAAGCAACTCAAGGCCAAGGGCTACAAGACCAAGCTCGTCTACGGCGAGGACGACCCGGACACCCAGGTCTCCCAGATCGAGAACCTGATCACCCAGGGCGTCAAGGGCCTGATCATCGCGGCCATCGACAACAAGTCCCTGAACAACGTGCTCCAGGAAGCGGCCGACGCGAACATCCCCGTGATCGCGTACGACCGCCTCATCCTGGGCACCAAGAACGTCGACTACTACGCGACGTTCGACAACGAGAAGGTCGGCAAGTTGCAGGCCACCTCCCTCGTCGACAAGCTGGGCCTCACGAACGGCAAGAAGGGCCCGTTCAACATCGAGCTGTTCGCCGGCTCCAACGACGACAACAACACCAAGTACTTCTTCAACGGCGCGATGAGCGTGCTCCAGCCCTACATCGACAAGAAGCAGCTCGTCGTGAAGTCCGGCCAGACCAAGATGAACCAGGTCACGACGCTGCGCTGGGACGGCGCCACCGCGCAGAAGCGCATGGACGACATCCTGACCTCGACGTACTCCAGCGCCCGCGTCGACGCGGTGCTCTCGCCGTACGACGGCATCTCCATCGGCATCATCTCCGCCCTGAAGTCCGACGGTTACGGCTCCACGTCGAAGCCGCTGCCGGTCGTCTCCGGCCAGGACGCCGAGGTCGCCTCGGTGAAGTCGATCCTCGCGGGCGAGCAGTACTCGACGGTCTACAAGGACACGCGCCAGCTCGCCACGGAGGCCGTGACCATGGTCGACGACGTGCTGAACAAGAGGAAGCCGGAGACCAACGACAACAAGACGTACGACAACGGCGTCAAGGTCGTCCCGTCGTACCTGCTCCAGCCGGTCGCCGTCACCAAGGACAACGTCCAGAAGGAGCTCGTCGACACCGGCTACTACACCAAGGCCGACCTGGGCCTGAAGTAGGTCGGCCGGCACTCCGACCGACCGTCTCCGCAATCTAGTTGAAGGGCACGACCATGGCGGGACCCGTCCTGGAAATGCGCTCGATCGTCAAGACCTTCCCGGGCGTCAAGGCGCTGTCGGACGTCTCCCTGAGCGTCCGCGCGGGCGAGGTCCACGCCATCTGCGGGGAGAACGGCGCCGGGAAGTCCACCTTGATGAAGGTGCTCTCCGGCGTTCACCCCCACGGGAGTTACGAGGGCGAGATCCTCTTCGAGGGGGAGCCCTGCCGGTTCAAGGACATCAACGCCTCCGAGAAGCGCGGCATCGTCATCATCCACCAGGAGCTGGCCCTGGTCCCGTACCTGTCGATCGCCGAGAACATGTTCCTCGGCAACGAGCACGCCTCGCGCGGGCTCATCAACTGGCACGAGACCCTCCGGCACGCCACGCGCCAGTTGCGCCGGGTGGGTCTCGACGAGAACCCGAACACCGCCGTCGCCGACATCGGTGTGGGCAAGCAGCAGCTCGTAGAGATCGCCAAGGCACTCTCCAAGGAGGTGAAGCTGCTCATTCTCGACGAGCCGACGGCCGCGCTGAACGACGAGGACTCCGACAAACTCCTCGATCTCATACTGGAGTTGAAGAACCAGGGCATCACCTCGATCATCATCTCCCACAAGCTCAACGAGATCCGCAAGGTCGCCGACTCGGTGACGATCATCCGGGACGGGTGCACCGTCGAAACGCTGGATGTGAAGGCGCCGGAGACCACCGAGGACCGGATCATCTCGGGGATGGTCGGCCGCGACCTGGACAACCGTTTCCCCGACCGCACCCCGCACCACCCCGAGGCCGGCGCCGCGCCCGCCCTGGAGATCCGCAACTGGACGGTGCACCACCCCATCGACCAGGAGCGCAAGGTCGTCGACGATGTCTCGCTGCAGGTGCGGCGGGGCGAGATCGTCGGCATCGCCGGGCTGATGGGCGCGGGCCGCACCGAGCTGGCGATGAGCGTCTTCGGGCGCACTTACGGACGGTACGCGGGCGGCACCGTCCTCAAGGACGGCAAGGAGATCCGTACGAAGACGGTCTCCGAGGCGGTCGGCCACGGGATCGCGTACGCCACCGAGGACCGCAAGCACTACGGCCTCAACCTCATCGACACCATCAACCGCAACATCTCGCTCGCGGCGCTGGGCAAGGTCGCGAGGCGAGGCGTCGTCGACGAGCACGAGGAGCGGCAGGTCGCCGAGGAGTACCGGAGTTCCATGAACATCAAGGCCCCGACGGTCTTCGAACCGGCGGGCAAGCTGTCGGGCGGCAACCAGCAGAAGGTCGTCCTCAGCAAGTGGATCTTCGCGGGCCCTGACGTGCTGATCCTGGACGAGCCGACGCGCGGCATCGACGTCGGCGCCAAGTACGAGATCTACACGGTCATCGACAAGCTGGCCGCCCAGGGCAAGGCGGTGGTCTTCATCTCCTCCGAGCTGCCGGAGCTGCTCGGCATGTGCGACCGCATCTACACGATGGCCGCGGGCCGCCTGACCGGCGAGGTGCCGCGCGCCGAGGCGACGCAGGAGTCTCTGATGCGCCTGATGAC